>NZ_JBYTEP010000090.1:0-8324 GCF_058792015.1 Cellulomonas sp. EB106-03-03-XG116 | reverse complement strand
CCCCCCCCCCCCCCCCCCCCCCCCCCCCCCCCCCCCCCCCCCCCCCCCCCCCCCCCCCCCCCCCCCCCCCCCGGCCCGGTCTCAGCGGGGCCGCATCGGCGGGCTCGCCGTGCCCGCCCCGCGCGCGATGCCCGCGACCAGCTGCCGCATCGCCTGCACCCCGGTGTACCGCGGGTGGAACCCGAGCTGCCGCTCGGCGCGCGTCGTGTCCAGCACCGGCGCCGAGGCCCCCATGTCGAACCACCCGGGCCCGACCGGCGCCAGCCGCGCGTGCCACGCCAGCTGCAGCGCGGTGCGCACCGGGGCGTGCGGCACCTCCCGCCACCGGCCCCGCGACACCGCGTCCGCCACGTCGGCGGCCCGGATGATCCCCGGCCCGGCCACGTTGTACGGCCCGCGCGCCTGGCGGACGACGGCCTCCCGGTACGCGTCGGCGAGGTCGTCGGCGTGCACCGCCTGGAGCCGGAACCCCGCGGGCCACGGCAGCACCGGCAGCCGGCCGTCGAGCAGCCCCGCCGGCACGAACGGACCGAGGAAGTACCGCTTGATCTCGTGCCCCGCGGCGTGCTGGAACACCAGCGCCGGCCGCAGGCGCGCGATCGTGAGCGTCGGGTACCGCAGCTCGGCCTCGTCCAGCAGCCGCTCCACCGCGACCTTGTCGACGCTGTAGTCCGACGACCGCACGCCGCCGGTGTCCCACTCCTCGTCCCGGGGCTCCTCGGAGTACGACGGGCTGTACGCCCCGACCGACGACGCGACGACGAGGTGCGGCACGCTCGCCTCGACCACGGCGCCGAGCACGCGGCGCATCCCGTCGACGTTGACCCGCCGGAGCTGGTCACGGTCGTGGCTCGGCTGGATCAGCCAAGCCAGGTTCACGACGGCGTCCGCCCCGGCGAACACCCGGCGGAGCGCCTCGACGACCGGGCCGTCCGGGCCGGCCGCCCCGATGTCGACCGCGTGCCAGTCGGTGGTGTCGTACGGCGGTGGCGGCGTCCGGCCGGGCACGCGCCGGGCGACGCCGACCAGGGCCGTGACCGTCGGGTCGTCGCGCAGCCGGCGCAGCACCGCCGTGCCGACGTTGCCGCTCGCCCCGATGACGACGACCTTCACCGCGCGTCCCCGGACCCGGCCGGCTGCCCCGGCTCGCCGTCCTCGGCGAACGCCTGCTCGCGGGCGACCTGGCCGAGCCGGGTCAGCGTCGCGATCTGCTCGTCGGCCTGGTCGAGCAGCCGCTGCAGCTGCGCCGGGTCGAGCCCGAGGTCGTCGGCCCAGATGTGCAGCGTCTCCCACAGCCCGCGCTTGGCGGTGACGGCGCCGCGCATCAGGTCGATCTCCAGCACGGCGGTGAGCGGGGACGGGTCGGTCAGCCGGCCGTTGGGCTTGAGCCTGCCCGCGCGCTCGGCGACCGCCAGGCCGACGCGCTTGGCCACCGACGGCCGCACGCCGAGCCGGTAGGCGGTGTCCCGCAGCCACTCGCGCTCGTCCGTGACCTCCTGCGCGATCCGGGCGAGCGCGGGTCCCAGCGGGGTGCCGGCGTACGCCTCGGCCATCCGGCCGAACCGCGCGCTGCCGCCCTCCGCCCCGGCGAGGTGGTCGCCGAGGTAGGAGTCGAGCAGCGCGCGGTCGAGCCGCCTCACGGGGTGCCGGCGCCGCCGCCGTCCGCACCGTCGGTGCGCGGGTTCAGGTTGTCCGGGTCGGCGTCGGTGTCGGTCTCGCCCTCGTCGCCGCCGGAGGCCTGCGTCCCGGTGCGCGGGTTGAGCATCTCCGGGTCGGTGTCCGGGTCCTCGGCGGGGTCGTAGCCGTTCTGCGTGGTGTCGTCGGTGCTCATGGGCCCACGCTGGCACCACGCCCGGGACCCCGCACTCCGAGAGCGTCTCGACCCCGGGGACGATCGTCCCTGGTGCCCGCTGCGTGGATCTGGTGCACCGACCACCGCGTGCGCTGGTTACCATCGAGTCGTGCCCTCAACTGTCGAGCCGGTCGATGTCGTCCTGGTCGGTGGCGGGATCATGTCCGCCACGCTCGCCACCCTGCTCTCCGAGCTCGAGCCGTCCTGGCGGATCGAGATCGTCGAGCGGCTGGACGGGATCGCCCTGGAGAGCACGGACGCCTGGAACAACGCCGGCACCGGGCACGCCGCGCTCTGCGAGCTGAACTACACGCCCGAGCGCGCCGACGGCACCGTCGACATCGCCAAGGCGGTGACGATCAACGAGCAGTTCGCGCTGTCCTGCCAGCTGTGGGACCACCTGCGCGACGAGGGCCGGCTGCCGGACGACTCCTTCCGGTCGGCCGTGCCGCACCTGACGTTCGTCCGCGGCGCCGCCGACGTCGACTACCTGCGCCGCCGGCACGCCGCGCTGACCGCGCACCCGCGGTTCGCACACCTCGAGTACACCGAGGACCCCGAGACCATCGCGTCCTGGACCCCGCTGATCATGGCGGACCGCGACCCCGACGAGCCCGTGGCCGCCACCCGGGCCCTCGACGGCCTCGACGTCGACTTCGGCACCCTGGCCCGGCGCATGGTCGACGACCTCGTGGCGCGCGGCGCGCGGGTCCGGCTGCAGCACGAGGTCCGGCGGATCAGCCGGCGCCGCGGCGGCGGCTGGCGGCTGCACCTGGTCGACCGGGCGTGGAACGCCAGCCCGAAGCGGTCGACGCTCGACGCGCGGTTCGTGTTCATCGGCGCCGGCGGCGGCGCGCTGCGCCTGCTCCAGGACGCCGGCATCCCCGAGATCAAGGGCTACGGCGGCTTCCCGATCAGCGGCCAGTTCCTCCGCACCACCGACCCGGCGCTCGTCGAGCGGCACCGCGGCAAGGTCTACGGCAAGGCTGCCGTGGGCTCGCCGCCCATGTCCGTGCCGCACCTCGACACCCGCGTGGTCGAGGGCAGCCCGGCGCTGCTGTTCGGCCCCTACGCGGGCTGGAGCATGAAGTTCCTCAAGGCCGGCTCGTGGACCGACCTGGTCCGCACCGTCCGGCCGGGCAACCTGATCCCCCTGGTCGCCGTCGGCCTGCACAACCTCGACCTGCTGAAGTACCTGATCAGCGAGGTGCTCGCGACCCGCGACGCCCGGATGCGCACGCTGCGCGGGTTCATGCCCACGGCGCGCGAGCGGGACTGGGAGCTCATCACCGCCGGCCAGCGGGTGCAGGTCATCAAGCGCGGCAAGGGCGGCGGGGTGCTGGAGTTCGGCACCGAGCTGATCACGGCCGCCGACGGCTCGATCGCGGGCCTGCTCGGCGCCTCCCCCGGCGCGTCGACCGCGGCGTCGGCGATGATCGACCTGCTGCGCCGGTGCTTCCCCGAGCGGTACGCCGGCTGGCGGCCGCGCCTCGAGGAGATGATGCCGCAGCTCGCCGAGGGCTCCGCGGCCGCCCCGGGCGCCGGCGAGGCGCCGGACGCCGACCCGGACCTGGAGACCGAGGACCCGGCGCGGCCGGGCGGCTCGGACCCGAACCCGGGCGTCGGCCACGAGCCCGGACCCGAGCCGCGGGACACCTCCCAGCGGGCAGCGGGGCGCCGCCCGGCGCGCCCGACCCTCCCCCGCCGCCGGGACACCCCGGTCGCCTGACCGCGCTCACGTCGACTTCAGACCCCGCCGAGATAGGACCGGCGCGCCGAGACAGGACCGTGGTCGGCCCCATCTCGGCGCGGAGGTCCTATCTCGGCGCGGGGTGCGCGGGCGCGCGGGTGGGCGGCCCGGTCGCCGGATCCGTGGCGGCGGAGGAGCGTGGGGCGCATGAGAGCCGTCGTCCTGAACTGCACGCTGAAGCCGTCGCCGCAGCCGTCGAACACCGAGCAGCTCGCGCGCGTCGTCGTCGAGGCCCTGGAGGGCCACGGCGTCGAGGTCAGCACCATCCGGCTGGCCGACCACGACATCCCGCCCGGGGTCGAGTCCGACCTGGGTGGCACCGACGCGTGGCCGGCGGTGCGCCGCGCGGTGCTCGACGCCGAGATCCTGGTCGTCGCCACGCCGACCTGGGTCGGACGCCCGTCGTCGATCGCCCAGAAGATGCTGGAGCGGATGGACGCGATGATCTCGGAGACGGACGACGCCGGCCGCCCGGTGGCGTACAACCGGGTCGCGGGGGTGGTCGTCACCGGCAACGAGGACGGCGCGCACCACGTGATCTCGGAGATCGCCGGCGGGCTGGTGGACATCGGGTTCACGATCGCGCCGCAGGGCTGGACCTACTGGAACCGCGGGCCAGGCCCGGGGCCGGACTACTCCGGCACCGAGGAGGGCCACGAGTGGAGCCACGCCACCGGGCGCGCGATGGCGCAGAACCTGGTGGGCGTGGCCCGCGCGCTGGCGGCGACCCCGCTGGGCCCGCCCGCGTCCTGACGCCGGCCGAGCCCTCGCCCCCTCGCACCCGGCACCGCAACGGCCCCCGGGAGCGCTGCTCCCGGGGGCCGATCGGGTGCGGCGGTGCCGGCCGAGCCGCCCCCTGCGGGCTCGGACGGTGCCGCCGCGCGCCGGCCGGTGCCCTCCACACCCGCCGTGCGCGTCACCCGTGTAGTCCGCAGGGAACGACGATCCGTCACGTCGCTGTCGTGTGACCTCGCTCACATCCTGTCACAGCCAGTCACAGCCCCGTGTCGAGGACCACCCGCCCGTCGATGGCCCCGGTCTCCATCCGCGCGAAGACGTCGTTCACCGCGTCGAGCGGCCGCAGCTCGTACTTGGTGCGCACGAGCCCCCGGGCGAAGAAGTCGACGGCCTCCTGCATGTCGAGCCGGGTGCCGACGATCGAGCCGCGCACGGTCAGCCCGCGCAGCACGGTGTCGAAGATCGACAGCGGGAAGGTGCCCGGCGGCAGCCCGACCAGCGACACCGTCCCGCCGCGGCGCAGCATCGACAGCGCCTGCGGGAACGTCGACTCGCTGACCGCCGTGACCAGCGCCGCGTGCGCGCCGCCGACCAGGTCGTGCACCGCCTCGCCCGGGTCGCCGTCGCGGTGGTTCACCACCAGCTCGGCGCCGTACTCCAGCGCGGACGCCCGCTTGGACTCCGAGCCCGTCACGGCGATCACCCGGTAGCCCATCGCGGCGGCGTACTGGATCGCCAGGTGCCCGAGCCCGCCGATCCCGGAGACCACCACCCAGTCCCCCGGCTTCGCGTCGGCGACCTTCAGCCCCTTGTAGACGGTGACCCCGGCGCACAGCACGGCCGTGACCCCGGCGGCGTCCACGCCCTCGGGGATCCGCGGCGCGTACCGCGCGTCGACCAGCATGTACTCGGCGAACGAGCCGTCGACGGAGTAGCCCGAGTTCTGCTGCCCGGCGCACAGCGTCTCCCAGCCGCGCAGGCAGTCCACGCAGGTGCCGCAGGCGGTCGCGAGCCAGGCGTTGCCCAGCCGGTCGCCCTCGCGGACGCCGCGCACCTCGGAGCCGACCGCGACCACGCGACCCGCCCCCTCGTGCCCGGGCACGAACGGCGGCGACGGCTTCACCGGCCAGTCGCCGCGGGCGGCGTGCAGGTCGGTGTGGCACACCCCGGAGTAGTCGACCCGGACCAGCGCCTCGTGCGGCCCCGGCACCGGGACCGGGCGCTCCTCGACGACCAGGGGGGCGCCGAGCTCGCGGACGACCGCGGCCTTCATCATCTCGGGCACAGCAGCTCTCCTCACGCCACGCGCCCACCGCCTTGTGAACGCTGTCACGAGAACGTATCGCCGCCGCCCGGTGCCGCGGCAGGGACCGAGGGCCCACCGCCGGTGCCGGCCGCGTCCGGATGCGGCCCGCGAGGCGTCCTGCGACCGTGGGGGCATGACCAGCAGACTCGTGCTCGTCCGCCACGGGGAGAGCGAGGGCAACGTCGCCGCGACGCGCGCCGAGCGCGCCGGCGCCGAGACGGTCGGCGTGCCCTGGCGCGACGCCGACACCCCGCTGTCCGGCACCGGGGAGGAGCAGGCCCGGGCGCTCGGCGCCCACCTCGCCACCCTGCCGTCCGGGGAGACCCCCGAGGTCCTCTGGGTCTCGCCGTACGTCCGGGCCCGCCGGACCGCCGAGCTCGCGCTCGAGAAGGCCGGCCTGCCGCTGCGCACGGTCGTCGACGAGCGGCTGCGGGACCGGGAGCTCGGCATCCTCGACGGCCTCACCAGCCACGGGGTCGACGCGCGGTTCCCGGACGAGGCCGCGCGCCGCGACCGGCTCGGGAAGATGTACTTCCGGCCGCCCGGCGGCGAGTCCTGGGCCGACGTCGCGCTGCGGCTCCGCTCGGTCGTCGCGGACATCGAGCGGCGCGAGGAGGGCCGGCGCGTGCTGGTCGTCTGCCACGACGCCGTCATCTGGCTGCTGCGCTACGTCTGCGAGGGGCTGACCGAGGACGAGCTCATGGCGCAGGTCGCCGAGCGCAGCGTGCGCAACGCGTCCGTGACCGTCCTGGTCGGCGGCCCGGACGGCTGGCGCGCCGAGGTCGTCGACGACGTCGCGCACCTGGACGGCGCCGAGGTCACCGAGCACCCGGGGCAGGGCGATGACTGACGCCCCCGCCCTCACCCCGGCGCTGCTGCGCGGCTGGCCGCTGCCGGCCCGGGACGGCACCAAGGACGTCCGCGGCGGCGTGCTCGTCGTCGGCGGCGCCCGCCGCACCCCGGGCGCCGCGGCGCTCGCCGGCCTGACGGCGCTCCGGATCGGCGCCGGGCGGCTGACGCTCGCGGTGGCCGAGTCGGTCGCCGCGCCGCTCGCCGTGGCGACTCCCGAGGCCGGCGTGCTGGCCCTGCCGGAGGACGCCGACGGCTCCCCCACCGGCGCGACGCCGCCGCACCTGGCGGCGGAGCTCGAGCGCGCCGACGCCGTGGTCGTGGGCCCGGGGCTCGACGAGCCCGAGGGCGCCGCGGCGCTGGTCCGGTCGGTGCTCGGCGCGCTCGCCGGCCGGGACGCGGCGGTGCTGCTCGACGCCTTCGCGCTCGGCGTGCTGCCCGGGCTGCGGGACGAGGTCACGCTGCCGGGGCGCACCGTGCTCACCCCGAACACGACCGAGGCGGCGCGGCTGCTGGAGGTCGACGAGGTCGACCCGGACGACGCGGCCGCGCGGGTGGCCGAGCGGTGGGGCGCGGTCGTGACCTGCGCCGGGACGATCGCGCACCCGGACGGGCGGCGGTGGACGTCGGCGACCGGCTACCCCGGGCTGGGGACGTCAGGCAGCGGCGACGTGCTGGCCGGAGCCGTCGCGGGGCTGCTCGCCGGCGGTGCCCCGCCCGAGCAGGCCGCCTGCTGGGGCACCGCCGTGCACGGCTCCGCCGGCGACCGCCTCGCCGCCCGCGTCGGACCGCTGGGCTACCTGGCGCGCGAGCTGGCGGACGAGGTCCCGGCCGTCCTCGTCGAGCTGCAGGCCTGACGGCGCGGCGCCCGGCGCCGGACCGTCGCCGGCGCGGCCGCCGCCGGGCTCGGCCACCAGGTCCGCCCCGACGACGTACCGGAACTGGGTCACGGTGGGCTCGTCGATCCCGGCAGGCTCGGAGCGCAGCGTGACCTCCTCGTGCCCGGACATCCGCCCGGTGCCCGCGTCGACGAGCAGCACCTGCACCGCCTCGATCCCGGTCGGCGGACCGCCGGGCACCCCGAGCGCCACGGCGCGCCGCCCGGTCCGGTCGGTCACCTCGCCCGCGAGCGTGACGCCCGGCTCGTCCGCCAGCACCGTCCACAGCGCCGACTCGAACGCCGAGGGCAGCACGTACCCCTCGGACACGATCGCGGCGGCCTGGTACACGCACCAGGCCGCGTAGGACGTGTCGGGGCCGCAGCCGATCGCCGCACCGCCGGCCGCCTCGAGCAGCTCGGCGCGCAGCGTGGCCGGGTCGTCGGACATCGCGGTGAACAGCCCGGGGTCGAACGTGCCCGCGGGGATCCGGTCGACCGACGCGTCGGCCGGCGTGGTGTCGATCGCGGCGAGCAGGCCGTCCTCGCCCAGGTGCTGCCCGCGCCACTCCATCGCGACGAGCGACCCGTCGGGGCTCAGCCAGGTCTCCCGGACCACGGGGTCGACGGTGGAGGTCGGCGAGCCGTCCCCGCCGACGACCGTGCTCAGGTACCAGGCCTGCGACAGCACGTGCTGCACGTCGCCGGCCGGCTCGGGGTCGGGGTGGGCGGCCGCGGCGTCCGCGAGCGCGAGCAGCGTGTCGTGCGCCGGCTCGCCGCCGCCGGCCGCGAGCTCCTCGGGGGTGACCGGGTAGGCCAGCATCGGCGGGGAGCCGCTCGCGACCGCGGCCGGCGGGTCGTGCACCGGGAGCAGGGCGAGCACCGTGCCGCCGACGGCGGCCGCGGCGACGCCCGCGGCGGCGGCGAGCCAGCGGCGGGCGCGGCGCGGGGC
>NZ_JBYTEP010000089.1:0-8601 GCF_058792015.1 Cellulomonas sp. EB106-03-03-XG116 | reverse complement strand
CCCCCCCCCCCCCCCCCCCCCCCCCCCCCCCCCCCCCCCCCCCCCCCCCCCCCCCCCCCCCCCCCCCCCCCCCCGGGGTCAGTCGGCGACGGTGAAGCCGGACTTCTCCAGGTCGGCCGCGATGGTCTCCTGGGTGGCCGTGAACACGTCGCGGAACGAGCCGCCGTTCAGCGCGGCCTCGTTGAGCGCGTCCCCGAACGCGCTCTGCGCGACGTTGACGTCCGGCCCCCAGGTGACGGGGATCGTGGTGTCCGCGACGACCTGGTCGACAACCTGCCAGAAGTCGGTCTGCTGCGGCATGAGCATCGGCGGCTCCGCGGTCAGCGTCGCCTCGCGGCCGGCGGTGCCGCCGGGCAGCAGGTCGAGGCCGAGCAGCAGGTTCGAGCCCTCGTCCGTGGCGGACAGCCAGGCGGCGAACGCCGCGGCCTCCGCGGCGTGCTCGGACTTCTCCGGGACCAGGTACGTCGACCCGCCGAGGAACGGCACGGACGCGTCGCCGGCGGTCCACTGCGGCAGCGGCGCCGCCTCCCAGAGCCCGGCGGTGTCCGGGGCGACCGAGTACAGCACGCTCGGCGCCCAGGCCGCGGCGGCCCAGCTGAGGATCTTCCCGTCGTTGACCTTGGCGTTCCACTCCGGGGTCAGCAGCGGCTCGACGGTGACGAGGTCGCGCTCGACGAGGTCCTGCCAGTAGTCGGCTGTCTCGAGCGACGGCTCGTCGCCGATGCCGACGGACCAGGCGTCGCCGTCGTTGCTCCACCACTCGCCGCCGGCCTGGGCCGCGACCGACGCGAAGAACTCGAACTGCGTCGGCGAGAACGAGGCGATGTACACCGACGGGTCCTGGGTGTGGATCGCCTCGGCGGCCGCGGCGTACTCCTCCCAGGTGGTCGGCACCTCGACCCCGTACTGCGCGAACAGGTCGGCGCGGTAGGTGAGCATCATCGGGCCGATGTCCTGCGGGACGCCGTACACCTGGCCGTCGAACGTGGTCAGGTCCCAGATGTTGTCCTCGACGCCGTCCCGCACGTCCGCGACGTCGTCGGTGATGTCCTTGACCACGCCGGACACGACGAGCGACGGCAGCGCGCGGTACTCGACCTGCACCACGTCGGGGGCCGTGTCCGCGCGGTCCGCGGCGAGCAGCTTGGACGAGGTCTCGGCCGTGCCGCCGACCTCGGAGAGCTTGACCGTCACGTCCGGGTTGAGCTCGTGGTAGCGGTCCACGATCGCCTGGGCCTCCGGGTCGGTGCCCTTGAGCGAGTAGGTCCAGAACTCGAGGGTGACAGGCCCGTCGGACCCGGCGGCGTCGTCGCCGGACGACGAGCACGCGGCGAGGGCGAGCGCCGGGACCAGCGCGAGGGCGCCGATCAGGGCGGTGCGCCTCCGCCGCGGCCGCCGCGCGCCGGTCGCCGGTGTTCCTGCAGCGTGCATGTCCACATCTCCTTCGACGAGGGGACCCGGTCCGCCGCTCCGCTTCGAGCGGGCGCCCCGGGGCTGCGCCTATCGTGATGTTAACGTTGTCATCCTGTCAACCTCACCCCTCCGACCTCCGGGGAGCCCTCGTGCCCGCGTTCCAGAACCCCGTCCTGCCCGGGTGCCACCCCGACCCCTCCGTCGTGCGCGTCGGGGCGGAGTACTTCCTGGTCACCTCGTCGTTCGGGTACTTCCCGGGGATCCCCGTGCACCGGAGCACCGACCTCGTGACCTGGGAGCTGGTGGGGCACGTCCTCACCCGGCCCGAGCAGGCGCCGCTGGCCGGGCTCGACGTCAACGACGGCGTCTGGGCCGCGACCATCCGGCACCACGCCGGGGTGTTCTACGTGGTCGCGACGGTGGCCCGCGGGCGCCGTGGGGCGTCGACCTTCGTGGCGACCGCCACCGACCCGACCGGCCCGTGGTCCGACCCGGTGCCGCTGGAGGCGGAGGGGATCGACCCCTCGCTGTTCGTCGACGCCGACGGGCGCTGCTGGTTCACCGCCACCCGGGACGCGCCCGAGCCGGCCGTCACCGGGCCCGCCGAGCTGTGGCTGCGCGAGCTCGACCTCGCCACCCTGCGCCTCACCGGCCCGGAGCACGTGCTGTGGCACGGCGCGCTGCGCGGGGCGTGGGTCGAGGGCCCGCACCTGTACCTCCGGGACGGCCGCTACTGGCTGATCGCGGCGGAGGGGGGCACGGAGCGGAACCACGCGGTCACCGCCGCCTCGGCACCGGCGGTCACCGGCCCGTACGTGACCGACCCGCGCAGCCCGCTGCTCACCCACCGGCACCTCGGGCCCGGGCACCCGGTGCAGAACGTCGGGCACGCCGACCTCGTCGACACCCCCGACGGCGCGACGTGGGCGCTGACGCTGGGCGTGCGGCCGGTCGACGGGGCGCACACGCTCGGGCGGGAGGCCTTCCTCGTGCCCGTGGAGTGGACGGAGCGCGGGCCGGTGTTCGCGCCGGGGACCGGGACGGTGCCGCTGGCGGGGACGACGGAGAGCGGGGCGGGGGTCGGCGACGGGGCGGCGAGCCCGGGCGGGGCCGCGGTCGACGCCCCCGGCGCCGAGGCGCTCGCCCTCGGCGACCCCCTCGCGGCCCAGGGCTGGTCCAGCCTGCGCGGGCCGGTCGACCACCTGGTGCGCCGGGTCACCGGCGCCGACGGCGGCGCGGCCCTCGAGCTGACGCCGTCCCCCGAGCCGCTGCACGGCACCGGGACTCCCGCCTTCGTGGCGCGCCGCCAGCAGCACGTCCGGTTCCGGGCGACCTGCCGGCTGCGGTTCGCCACCACCTCGTCGGGCGAGGAGGCCGGGCTCGCCGTGCTGCTGCACCAGCAGCGCGTGGCGACCCTCGCGCTGTCGGCGGGTGCCGACGGACGACCCGAGGCACGGCTGCGGATGCGGACCGGCGACGCGGTGGCGGAGCTCGGCACCGTCGCGGTCCCCGCCGGGCCCGTCGAGCTCGCCGTCACCGGGGACGAGCAGGCCTACCGGTTCGCCGCCACCCTCCCCGGGGGCGAGCTGCGCGCGCTCGGGGAGGTGCCCCGGACCGCGTTCGCGACCGAGGCGGCGGGCGGCTTCCTCGGCGTGCACCTGGGGGTCTACGCCCACGCCGACGACGAGCCGACCGGCGCCCAGGCGGTCGTCGAGCAGGTCGCCTACGAGCCGGGCGCCACGCCGTCGGGCGGCGCCGGGGACGAGGCGGGGGCGCCGGTCGGCGACCCGGCCCTCGCCGGGCTCCCCGGCTGACCGCCGCTCAACGCGGGGCGGCGGTCGACCGCCGCACGACCAGCTCCGGCGCGAGCAGCCGGTGGTGCGGCGGCTCCCCGCGCAGCAGCGCGAGCAGCCCCTCGACCGCGTTCGTCCCGAGCGCGTGGAAGTCCTGGCGCAGCGTCGTGAGCGCCGGGACCAGGTAGTCCGAGCCGACCTGGTCGTCGAACCCGACCAGCGACACGTCGTCCGGCACCCGCAGCCCGCGCTCGGCGAACGCCGCCAGCACGCCCATCGCCATCTGGTCGTTGCCGGCGAACACCGCCGTCGGCGGCCCCTCGGGACGGTCCGCGAGCGCCAGCGCCAGGTGGTAGCCGCTGGCGGCGGTGAAGTCGCCCTCGAGGAGCTCGCCGGCGACACCCGGGGCCGCCGCCAGCTCGCGCTCCCAGCCCTCGACGCGCGCCCGCGCGTCCCAGGTGCGCAGGTTGCCGCTCAGGTGCGCGACCTCCCGGTGCCCCAGCCCCACGAGGTGCCGCACGGCGAGCCGCGCGCCGAGGTCCTGGTCCATCTCGACCGACGCGATCCGGTCGTTCGGCACGTCGCCGGACATGACGACGGCCATCGGCACCCGCGTCACCAGCGCCGGCAGCGCGTCCAGGACCACCGGCCGGTCGGCGATCATCGCGACCGCGTCCGCCTGGTCCGCGACCCGCTGCACCGTCTCCGTGAACTCCGCCGGGTCGCGCCCCTGGAAGCTCGCCAGGTTCAGCCAGTACCCCGCCGCGCGGGCGGCGGTCTCCAACCCGCCGAGCACGCGGGGCAGCTCGTGCAGCTCGGAGCCGGCCAGCACGACGCCGATGGTCGACGTCCGGCCGCTCTTGAACGCCCGGGCCACCGTGTTGCGCCGGTACCCCAGCTCCGCGATCGCCGCCTCGACCCGCGCCCGCGTCTCGGGCCGCACCGAGGGGTGCCCGTTCAGCACGCGCGACACGGTGATGTGCGAGACGCCCGCGACCCGGGCGACGTCCACCATGCCTGGCGCTCGGCTGGCCACGTGCTGCTCCGATCGTCGGGCCCGGGTCGGCGTCGGCGCAGGTCCGGGCGGGGTGGTCCGGCACACGCTACCGCGGCGCCCCGCGCGGCCCGGACCCGCCCGCGTCACACACGTCCGGTGCCTGGGCCACGCCTGTCGGGCGCCGCGCGGGCGGACGTAGCGTCGCGAGCACCGCGCTCGCGGCCCGCACCCCGAGGAGGACCCATGGCCCCCGCACTCCCCGCCCTCGTCAGCCCCGAGGCGCTCGCCGCCGCCCTGGAGGCGCCCGCCGGCCGCCCGGTGGTGCTCGACGCGTCCACCTCCCTGGTGACGCACGGCGAGGGCGAGCCGTACACCGCCGGGCCGCTGCGCGAGCAGTACCTCGCGGCCCACGTCCCGGGCGCCGCCTTCGTCGACGTCACCGGCGAGCTGTCCGACCCCGCGGGCCCCTTCCCGTTCACGCTGCCGTCGCCGGGGGCGCTGGCCGCGGCGTTCGGCGCGCTGGGCGTCGGCGACGACACCCACGTCGTCGTCTACGACACCGTCGGCTCCGCCTGGGCGACGCGGGTCTGGTGGCTCCTGCGCTACCTGGGCCACGACCGGGTCTCGGTGCTGGACGGCGGGCTGGCCGGGTGGCAGGCCGCCGGCTTCGGCACGGCCTCCGGCGCGGCCGACGACGACGCCGCACGGGCCGGCGCCGCGAGCCTGACCCCGCGGGAGCGCCCCGAGCTGCTCGCGACGCTGCCGCAGGTCGAGCGGATCTCCTCGGGCGCGGCACCCGGGCTGCTCGTGAACGCGCTCGACCCGGCGACGTTCCGCGGCGACCAGGAGGTCAGCACCTACGCCCGGCGCGGCCGGATCCCGGGCAGCGTGAACCTGCCCCTGTTCACCCTGCTCGACCCGGCGACCGGCCGGTTCCTGCCGCTCGACGACCTGCGTGAGCGCCTGGAGGCGGGCGGGCTGCTCGACGCCGAGGGGGCCGTCACGTACTGCGGGGGCGGGATCGCGGCGACGCTGCCGGCGTTCGCGGCGTACGTCGTGTCGGGGGCGGAGGTCGCCGTGTACGACGGGTCGCTGTCGGAGTGGACGGCGGCGGAGGGGCTGCCGGTCGCGGTGGGGTGACGCGGCCTGCCCGGGGAAGCACGAGAGCCCCGCCGGACACCGGCGGGGCTCTCGTCGAGCGGTAGCGGTGGGATTTGAACCCACGGTGGACTTTCACCCACACACGCTTTCGAGGCGTGCTCCTTAGGCCGCTCGGACACGCTACCTCGGGCCAGAACAGTACCGGATGCGAGGCGGAACTCCCGCATCGGGAGTCGTACCGTGGTGCACGTGACACCCCCGCGCCTGCCGATCCCCCTCCACGACGCCGTCCGGCCGAACCCGGGGACCGTCGACGACGCGGTCCGGCTGCTCCGCGGCAGCCGGCTCACCGTGCTCACCGGGGCGGGCCTGTCGACCGACTCCGGCATCCCCGACTACCGGTCGCCGGACTCCCCGCCGCGGAACCCGATGACGTACCAGCAGTTCGTCGGCGACGAGGGCTTCCGTCGGCACTACTGGGCGCGCAACCACGTCGGCTGGCGCTACGTGCACCGCACGCACCCCAACGCCGGGCACCGCGCGCTGGCGTCGATGGAGGCGCACGGGGTCGTGCTCGGCGTCATCACGCAGAACGTCGACCTGCTGCACGAGCAGGCGGGCTCGCGCCGGGTGATCGACCTGCACGGCCGGTACGACCGGGTGATCTGCCTGCGGTGCCACCGGACCGTGACGCGCGCCGAGCTCGCCGAGCGGCTGGAGGCGGCCAACCCCGGCTTCGCCGAGTCGGTCGGCGCCGTCGGCGACGTGGAGATCGCGCCCGACGCCGACGCCGTCATCGAGCAGACCTCGCACTTCCGGGTCGTCGACTGCTGGCAGCCCGACCCCGACGGCGGCGACGGACCCTGCGGCGGGATGCTGAAGCCGGACATCGTCTACTTCGGCGAGACGGTGCCCGGCCCCCGGGTGGCGGAGGCGTACGCGCTCGTCGACGAGGCGGACGCGCTGCTCGTCGCGGGGTCGTCGCTGACGGTCCAGTCCGGGCTGCGGTTCGTGCGGCACGCGGCCGAGGAGGGCAAGCCGGTCGTGATCCTCAACCGCGGCGCCACCCGCGGTGACCCGCTGGCGACGCTGACCCTGGACGCCGGGGCGTCGGAGACGCTGACGGAGCTGGCCGACCGGCTCTGAGGGCGGGCGCGGCCCGGACGGTGCCGGGCTGTCGCACCTCAGCGGCCGACGCACCACGTCACGCAGGCCGAGCCCGAGCAGCGCGGGCAGTCCGGCACCCCGCCCAGGGCGTCCAGGCGCCGTACGTCCCGGTGGACCGCGTACACCTCCCAGGCCGCCGCCAGCACCAGGACCACGACGACCGCCGCCGAGACCAGGTAGCGCAGCCCCGTGTTGGACTCCCGATCGAAGCCCAGCCATTGCTGGGAGATCGAGAGCCAGCTCGGGTGCGCGACGTCGAACGCATCGTGCGCCGCCGTCGCCAGGCTGAACCAGACCAGCGCCAGCGCCGGCTGACCCGCCAGCGCCCCCCACAGCCACCCGCGGCGCTCTCCCGAACGCGGCCACCGCGCCATGCATGCCGGAGCAACTCCCCAGATCGCGGACATCGCGATCGCCACCACCCCGAGCTGCCACCCGGCGTGCCGGTTGGACACCGAGCCGTGCGGGTCCCGGGGTAGCAGGAGAGCCAGGGACATGACCAGGACGAAGAGCGGAAGGCCGGTCACGCCTGAGCGCACCTGGGACCGCCGACGCGCGCGGAGTCGCTCGGACTCGGCCAGTAGCGCGTTCCGGCCCGCCTCACTGCTCACGGTCGCACCATGTGAGGCGGGCCGTGCCCGGAGGGCGCGGGCAGTCCGGCACGCCGCCCAGCGCCTCCAGACGCCGCACGTCCCGCTCGACCGCGACCACCTCCCACACGGCGGACGCGACCAGCAGCAAGACGACGCCCGCCGCCACCAGGTAGCGCAGCCCGGTGTTGGTCTGCGGGTCGAACCCCAGCCAGCGGTGACCCGCTGGCGACGCTGACCCTGGACGCGGGGGCGTCGGAGACGCTGACGGAGCTGGCCGACCGGCTCTGAGGGCGGCCGCGCGGTCGGCTCTCACCGGCCGGCGCACCACGTGACACAGGCCGGACCCCGGCAGCGCGAGCAGTTCGGCACTCCGCCCCGCGCGTCCAGGCGCCGTACGTCCCGGTGGACCGCGTACACCTCCCAGGCCGCCGCCAGCACCAGGACCACGACGACCGCCGCCGAGAGCAGGTAGCGCAGCACGGTGTTGGCCTCGCGGTCGACGTCGAGCAGCTGCTCGACGATCGAGAGCCAGCCCGGGTGCGCGAGGTCGAACACATCGTGCGCCGTCACGGCCGCCCCAAACCAGGCCAGCGCCACCACCGGCTGACCGAGCACCGCCCCCCAGAGCCACCCGTGACGCTCCCCCGAACGCGGCCACCGCGCCATGCAGGCGGGAGCGACTGCCCATGCTGCGAACGCCGCCATGTCCCCCACCACGAGATACCAGCCGGCGTTCCGGTGGGGCGGCAGACGGTGCGGGTCCCGGGGCAGCAGGAGAGCCAGAGACACGCACAGGATCAGCACCATCAGGCTGGTCACGGCGGCCCGCCCCCGGGCGCGCCGGCGGGCGCGGAGCCGTTCGGACTCCGCCAGCAGCGCGTTCCACCCCGCCTCACCGCTCACAGTCGCACCACGTCAGACAGGTCACGCCCGGGCGGCGCGGGCAGTCCGGCACCCCGCCCAGGACGTCCAGACGCCGCACGTCCCGCTCGACCGCGACCACCTCCCACACGGCGGCCGCGACGAGCAGCACGACGACGGCCGCCGCCACCAGGTAGCGGAGCCCGGTGTTGGTCTGGGGGTCGAACCCCAGCCAGTGCTGCAGGTTCGAGGTCCAGCTGGGGTGCGCAGCGTCGAACGCGTCGTACGCCTCCATCGCCAATCCGAACCACACCACCGCCAGCACCGGCTGACCCAGCAACGCCCCCCGGAGCCAGCCGCGCCGCTCCCCCGAACGCACCCACCGCGCCATGCAGATCGGAGCGACCCCCCAGACCACGAACACCGCGATCACCACCACCCCGAGCTCCGACCCGACGGGCCGATTGGCCGGCGAACCGTGCGGGTCCCGGGGCAGCAGGGCGTGCAACGACACGACCAGGACGAAGAGCGGGAGGCCGGTCACAGTCGAGCGCACGCGCGCCCGCCCACGCGCGTGCAGCCGCTCGGACTCGGCCAGCAGCCGGTTCCACCCCGCCAGGTCGGGGTGATGGGACGGGGTGTCGCCAACGTCGGCACCCCCCTGCTCGGCGGCCTC
>NZ_JBYTEP010000088.1:2959-8998 GCF_058792015.1 Cellulomonas sp. EB106-03-03-XG116 | reverse complement strand
AAAAACCCCCCCCCCCAGATCAGGCGCCATGTCTCGTGGGCTCGGAGATGTGGAGAAGAGACAGACGCCGTCGAACGCCGCGGCGCCGTAGCCGGGTGTCGGCGGGCGGTGGTCTGATGGGTGCCGGCGGCGCCGCCGCGGCCCGCGCCCGACCCACCGAGGGGGACGACATGACCGTGCGCGACACGCCCTGGCCCGAGGGGACGCCCTGCTGGGCGGAGCTGGCGGTGCCCGACCTGGAGCTCGGCCGGCAGTTCTACGGCGCGCTGCTCGGCTGGGAGTTCGCGATCGGGCCGGAGGAGACCGGCTTCTACTCCGAGGCCCTGGTCGGCGGCCGGCGCGCGGCGGCGCTGAACGGCTACCGCCCCGACCCGGGCGCCCCCGTCGCCTGGCTGCCGTTCCTCGCCACGCCCGACGCCGCCGGCACCGCCGACCGGGCGGCCGCGGCGGGGGCCACCGTGCTCGCCGGACCGATGGACGTCATGGCGTTCGGCGCGATGGCCGTGCTCGCCGACCCCGCCGGCGCGGCCGTGGCGCTGTGGCAGGCCGGCACGTCCCTGGGCGCCGAGGTCGTCGACGAGCCCGGCGCGATCGCCTGGGCCGAGCACATGTCCGGCGACCCGACCGCCGCCCGGGCCTTCTACCCCGCGGTGTTCGACTACGCGCTGCAGGACATCAGCGCGCCCGGGTTCGACTACACGACGCTGCTGCTCGACGGCGAGCCCGTCGCCGGGATCGGCGGCGGGTGGGACCGCGCGGAGTGGTGCCTCTACGTCCGGGTGGCGGACACCGACGCGGTCGTCGCGGCGGCCACCCGGCTCGGCGGCGGGGTGCACCTGCCGGCCGAGGACTCGCCGTACGGGCGGGTCGCGTCGATCACCGGACCGTTCGGGGAGCGGCTGGGGCTGATGGGGCCGAGCACCGGCGAGGAGGCGGCGGCCGCGGGGGCCTGAGGGCCCGCCCGGGTCCGGTCGGGCCCGACCGGGGGTCCGATCGCCCCGGCCGGGCCCGCGCGGGCGGGGTGGGGGCCTGGCGGGGGTGGGTGCGTGCTCGCGGCTACCCTCGACGGGTGCCCGACCCGGACGACCTCGCCGCTCCCCCGACCGCCGACGGCGCCCACCCCGGGCGCGACGCCCGCCCCGGCGACGCGTTCCAGCACGCCCCGAACGCCGAGGGCGACCCGATCCGCACCTTCCACCCGCGGCGCGCGGCGCTCGGCGACCGGCGGACCGACGCCCTCGACCGGCTGTGGCCCCGGTACGGCGTGTCGGTGCACGACCCGGCGCTGGGCCTGCCGCCGACCGGGCCGGACGGCACCCTGGACGCGGCGCGGCTGTTCGGCCGCACCGCGCCGCTGGTCCTGGAGATCGGGTCCGGCATGGGCGACGCCACCGCGGCGATGGCCGCCGCCGACCCGGGCCGGGACTACCTCGCCGTCGAGGCGCACCTGCCCGGCATCGCGAACCTGCTGGTCCTCGTCGAGGAGCGGGGCCTGACCAACGTGCGGGTCGCGCACGGGGACGCCCTCGACCTGGTGCGGCAGACGATCGCGGCGGGCTCGCTCGACGCCGTGCACGTGTTCTTCCCCGACCCGTGGCCGAAGGCGCGGCACCACAAGCGCCGGATCATCGCCCCCGACCACGTCGCCCTGCTGCGCAGCCGGCTGCGGCTCGGCGGCACGCTGCACTGCGCGACCGACTGGGCGGAGTACGCCGAGCAGATGCTCGCGGTCGTCGAGGGCGACCCCGGCCTCACGAACCCGTACGGCGGCTTCGCGCCCCGCCCGGAGCACCGCCCGGTCACCAAGTTCGAGCGCCGGGGCGCGGAGGCGGGCCGCCCGTCCCACGACGTCATCGCCACCCGCACCGCCTGACCCAACCCGCGCGCAGCGCCCCCGCGCCCGCGCCCCCGCACGTCGAGTGCCTGGTCGACACGTCGAGTGCCTATCCCGTGGGTAGGCGTTCGACGTGTCCGATGTGCATTCGGCGGGCGGGCGGGTCGCGCGCGGCCGGGTCGCGCGCGGGCGGGTCGTGCGCGGCCGGGCGGGTCAGCCGCCGGCGAGGTCGTCGATGCGCAGGACGCGGTCGGCGGTGCGGACGGCGCCGGGGCGGTGCGCGATCACGAGGACCGTCCGCCCCTTCGCCGCCTCGGCCAGGGCGTCCTGGATCTCCGCCTCGGTGGCGACGTCGAGCTGGCTGGTCGCCTCGTCGAGCACGAGCACCGGCGCGTCGAGCAGCAGCGCCCGCGCGATCGCGACCCGCTGCCGCTGCCCGCCGGACAGCCGCTCCCCCATCTCGCCGACCCGGGTCTCGTACCCGTCCGGCATCGCCAGCACCGCGTCGTGCAGCGCGGCCCGCCGGCAGGCGGCCTCCAGCTCGGCGTCGGTCGCGTCGGGCGCGGCGAGGCGGAGGTTGGCGGCGAGCGTGTCGTTGAACAGGTAGGTGGTCTGCCCGACCACGGCGACGTGCCGGCGAAGGTCCTCGAGGGACACGTCCCGCACGTCGACGCCGCCGAGCAGCACCCGCCCCGCGTCCGGGTCCCACGCGCGGGTCAGCAGGTTCACGAGGGTCGACTTGCCCGAGCCGGAGGAGCCGACGACCGCGGTGGTGCTGCCGGCCGGCACGTGCAGGTCCAGCCCGGTCAGCACGGGCCGGCGCTCGACGGCGCGCAGCACGGCGGCGGCCGGGTCGTCGGGGTCGAGGTCGGGCGCGGGGTAGGTGAACCCGACGCCCTCGAACCGGATGTCGAGCGGCCCGTCGGGCAGCGGCACGGGCCGGGCGGGCGACGTCGTCGCGGGGGCGGCGTCGGTGATCCGCCAGATCCGGCGGGCCGCGGCGAACGCCTGCTCCAGGTCGGGCGCGACGTCCTCGACGGCGAGCACCGGGGTGAACACCGCCAGCGCGAGCACGACCGCCACGGCGTACGCCGGCCAGTCCAGCGCGCCGGACCCGACGCGGGCGGCGCCGACGAGGGCCACGGTCACGACCGCGCCGACCATGAGCACGGAGTTCGCGGCGCGGCGGCGCGCGGTCCAGGTGGCGAGGCCGGCGAGCCCGGCGTCGACCTCGGCGGCCACGTCCCGGGCCTCGGCGCGGCGGCGGCCGGCGGCGCCGAACGCCAGCACCTCGCGGACGCCCTGGAGCGACTCCGTCACCAGCTGGGCGAGCCGGCCGCGGGCGGCGCGGACCCGGGTCGCGGCCGTGGCGCTCGGGGTGCGGCCCCAGCCGGGGACGACCGCGCCGACGAGCAGCAGGAACGGCAGCAGCACGAGCGCGAGCACCGGGTCGTACCCGGTCGCGAGCACCACCAGCACGACCACCGGCACGACGACGGCGCTGACCGCCGGCACCAGGGTGTGCGCGAAGAACACCTCGACGCGGTCCACGTCCTTGGTCGCGCGGTTCACCAGGTCCCCGGTGCGCCGGGACAGCACCCCGGCCGGGGACTGGGGCGCGAGCCGGTCGTAGAAGTCGACGCGGAGCATGGCGAGCGCGCGGAACGCGACGGCGTGCCCGGTGAACTGCTCCAGGTAGCGCAGGCCGCCCTTGACCAGGGACAGCACGACGAGGGTCCAGACGACGGGCGCGATCGGCGCGGCCGGGTCCTCCGCGACGCGGGCGACGCCCCACGCGGAGACCCCGAGCAGCGCGATGCCGAGCAGCTGGCCGACCACGCGGCACACGAGCGACGCGGCCAGCGGCGGCAGGACGGGCCGGCCGAACCGCACCAGGCGCCGGGAGATCGCGGCCCGGGTGAGCGGGACCTCGGCGGGCGCGGCGGGGGCGGGCGTAGCGGCCGGCGTCCCGGGGCGGGGCTGCGTGGCGGCGCTCACGGGCGGGCCTCCTGCTCGGTGAGCGGGCCCGCGCCGACGCCGGACAGGTCCAGCGCGCGGGCGTAGTACGAGTCGATGCTGCCGAGCCGGTCGGGCGGACCCTGCTCGACGATCCGGCCCTCGGCGAGCACCAGCACCTCGTCCGCGCCGCGGACCGTGCTGAGCCGGTGCGCGACCACGACGACGGTGCGGCCCTCGCCGGCCCGGTCGAGCGCCTCGACCAGCGCCGCCTCGGAGGCGGCGTCGACCTGGCTGGTCGGCTCGTCGAGCAGCAGCACGGGCGCGTCCTTGAGCAGCGCGCGGGCGACGGCGAGCCGCTGGGCCTGGCCACCGGACAGCGACAGCCCGCGCTCGCCGACCCGGGTGGCGAGCCGGTCGGGGAACCGGCGCACGTCGTCGGCGAGGTTGGCCTCGGCGAGCGCGTGCCACAGGCGGTCGTCGTCCGCGTCGGGCGCGGCGAGCCGCAGGTTGTCCGCCAGCGTGCCGGTGAACAGGTAGGTGGTCTGCGCGACGACCGCGGTCTGCGCGCGGACCCAGTCGACCGGGACCGTGGTGGCGTCGTGGCCGCCGACCCGGACGACCCCGGACCCCGGGCGCAGGTGCGCCTGGACCAGCGCCGCGACCGTGCTCTTGCCGGAGCCCGACGGGCCGATGAGCGCGACCCGCCCGCCGCGCGGCACGGCGAACGACACGTCGTCGAGCACGGGGCGCCCGCCGGGGTAGGCGAACGAGACGTGGTCGAGCGCCACCGCCTCGGGGCGGCCCTCGCCCACCGCGTCGGCCTCGCGAGGATCCACGTGGAACGTGCTGGTCACGGGCGCCCGGACACCCGCCGCGTCCCCGGCCGTCGCCGGCTGCGCGAGCACGGTGTCGATCTCCCGCACGGCCGCGCGGCCGCCCATGCCGACGTAGAAGAACTGCCCGACCCGGTCGAGCGGCTCGAGCAGGACGGTCGACACCAGGGCGACCGCGACCGCCTGGCCGGGCGTGATCGCGCCGTCCCGGAGCCGCGCCATCGCGAGGCCGGCCGCGGCGGCGACCATCGCGAGCGAGAACGAGGCGTCGATGACGAGCAGCACCACCTGGTTGCCCGCCAGGAGGCGCATGACCATCCGGCGCAGCTGCTCGGCGGTGCGGGCGAGCTCCGCGCCCTTGGTCGCCGCCCGGTTGAACGCCGTCGACGTCGGCAGACCCTGGATCGCGTCGAGGAACTGCGCGGAGAACCGGCGCGCGGTCATCCGGTACTGCACGGAGACGCTGCGGAACAGCTTCTGGAACCCGTTGACCAGCAGCGGGATGGCGGGCAGCGCGAGCGCCAGCCAGCCGGCCACCACCCAGTCCACGGCCGCGCCGAGCGCGACCAGCGCGATCACCGGCACGGTCATCGAGGCGATGATCGGGAACTTGAACGTGACCTCGTAGGAGGCGGCCCGCTCGACGCCGTCGGTGGCCGTCGAGACGAACCGGCCCGACCGCTCCTGGGTCCGGAACGCGACCCCCAGCCGGAACATCTGGTCGAGCAGCACGTCGCGGCGCTCGACCTCGCGACGGCCGACCGCGCCCAGGCTCAGCCGCGGGCCCGCGAAGGCCGCGGCCGCGAGGGCGACCACGCCGAGGACGATCGCGACCAGGGCGCCGACCGGGACGCCGGCGCCGGTGCGGGCGCCGTCCAGGACCGCGCCGAGCGCGAGGTAGACGGCGGTGGTACCGGCCGCGACCACCCAGGTGAGTGCCGCGGGCAGCAGGCTGGTCCGGCGGGACAGCGGGGGCGTCGGCACCTGGGGCGGGCCGAGGGGCGCACCGCCGGGGCGGCCGGGGTGGCCACCGGGGCCCCCGGGATGGCCGCCGCCGGGACGTCCGCCGGGGTGGCCGCCGCCCGGTCCCTCGCCGGGGTGGCCGCCGCCCGGTCGCCCGGTCGCGGGACGCGTCGCCCCGTCCGGGCGGCCTCCTCCCGCGCTGCCGGCGGGTCGCCCTCCGCCGGGCGGGGCGGGGGTGCCGGCGGGGGTGCCGGGGTGCGGGGCGGTCATGCGGGTCCTCGGTTCAGCGTGGGGCGGGCGTGGGGCGGGCGTGGGGCGCGCCCGACACGGTGCCACGCGGTCGCCCTCCGCGCGACACCGCGCGGGGACGCGGTGGTGGGGGGGGGGGGGGGGGGGGGGGGGGGGGGGGGGGGGGGGGGGGGGGGGGGGGGGGGGGGTGGGGTAGCGTTG
>NZ_JBYTEP010000088.1:0-2949 GCF_058792015.1 Cellulomonas sp. EB106-03-03-XG116 | reverse complement strand
TCGTGGGCTCGGAGATGTGGGTAATAGACCGACACCCGGTCGCGCCGCCGGAGCCGATCAGGCCGCGGTCGCGGTCGACCGCTGCCGGCGACGGTACGCCGCCGCCGTCAGGAGCGCGCCGAACAGCAGCAGCGCGACGGCGTAGCCGACCGCGTCACCGGGCTCGGCGCCCGTGGTGGCCAGGCTGCCGGACGCGGCGTCGCACTCGACCTCCGCACCGAGCGGCAGCGTGAACGCCACCGGGTCGAGCGCCGCGCCGGCGGCGTAGAACCCCTGGAACACGGTCGCGCCGGCCTGGGTCAGCGTCGCCGGGACGCCGGACCACGCCACCTGCGCGGCGCCCGAGGACGCCGAGCCGGCGGACAGGTCCAGGGTGGCGATCGCCACGCGGGACGAGCCGGACGGGCTCGCGACCGTCATCGTCAGCGTCGCCGACGAGGCGCTCGTGACCCGGACCGTCGGGTTCGAGAACGTCAGGTCGAGCTGGCCGGCGTGCCCGGTGAACTGCACGCCGCCCGACCAGGAGGCCGAGCCCACGTCACCGGCGGTGTTGTACCGCCCGGTGCCGCCGGACCAGGTCCACGGGCCGGAGCCCGAGACGCCGGACGCGTTGATCGACCCGTTCGCGACCGGGCCGGTGACGTAGCTGCGGAACGAGTCCCGCACGCCCCAGGTGAACGACGCCCCGGACACGGCCCGGGCCACGCAGGTCGGCGCCGCGGCCTGGACGGTGATCGGGAACTCGAGCGTCTGGCCCGCCCCGATCAGCACGAGCGTGTGCGCCCCCGCCGGCGTGGACGCCGGGATGGTGAACGTCGCCGCGACGGTCCCCGACGCGTCGGCGGTCAGCGTCGCCAGCAGGACCGGGTCGGAGTGCAGCTCCAGGCGGATGCCGGCCTCGCCCGCGCCGAACCCGTTCGCGGTCAGGGTGAGCTCGCCGCCCGCGGTGACCGCGCCCGCCGCCGTCAGCCCCTGGACCTCGCGCACCGGCGCCGGGTCGGCGTCGCCGCCGGGCAGGGTCGGCGTGGTCGGGACCGTCGGGGTGGTCGGGACGGTCGGCGTGCCGCAGTCCGTGGCCGCCCCGAGCGGCAGCGTGAACGACACCGGGTCGAGCGGCGCGCCGGCCGGGTAGAACCCGGCGAACGCGGTGCTGCCCGCGGCGGTCAGCGTCGCGGGGACGCCGGACCAGGCGACCTTCGAGGCCGTCGACCCCGCGGTGCCGCCCGCCAGGTCGAGCGTGGCGACCTCGACGCGGGTGGCCGCACCGGTGCCGGAGGAGACCGACATGAGCAGCGACGCCGTGGTGGCGCCGGTGACCCGCACCTCGGGACTCGCGAACGTGAGGTCGAGCGCGCCGTCGTGGCCGGTGAACCGGACGCCGCCGGACCACGCGGACGTCGCCAGGCCGGCCGCGTCGACCTGGCCCGTGCCGGCGGACCAGGTCCACGGGCCGGTGCCGGTCACGCCGGTGGTGCTGATCGAGCCGCTCGCGATCGGGCTCGTGATGTAGGAGCGGAACGACTCGCGCACGCCCCAGGAGAAGGTGGCGCCGGTGATCGCGACGCAGCTGGGCGCCGGGGTCCCGCCACCGGGGGTGCCGGGGGCGCCGGGCGTCTCGCCGCCCTCGCCGCCGCCGGGGTTCTCCCCGCCGGGCGTCTCGCCGCCCGCCGCCGCGAAGGCGATCGGGACCGCGCGCTCGTTGCCCGCCTGGGTGGTGCCGCCGGCGCCGGTGGTGAAGACCGCGAGCGTGCCGCCCGCGAGCGCCTTGGCGTCCAGCGTCGCCTTGTCGACCGTGACGGTCCAGGTGAAGCCCGCGGTGCCGTCGGCGGCGACCGTCCACCTCAGGTAGGGGCTCGTCCCGCTGACGCCCTGCACCCACGCGGAGTAGGCGTTCGTCCGGGCGGACGTGGGAGCGCCCTCCGACGGGCGCCAGGTGCTCGCCAGCCAGCCGACCTGCGCGTAGAACCCGGCGGGCTGGCCCGCGTTCGGGCCGTACTGGCCGAGCGCGCTGGTGTCGTAGCCGGAGCCGGTGATCGTCAGCGTCGCGCCCTCGGGGTCCAGGCCCGTCGTCGGCGTGACGGTCAGCGTCGGCTCGGCCGGGGCCGTCGGCTCCTCGGTGCCGGGCTCCTCGGTGCCGGGCTCCCCGGTGCCCGGCTCCCCGGTGCCCGGCTCCCCGGTGCCCGGCTCCCCGGTCCCCGGCTCCCCGGTGCCCGGCTCCTCGGTCACCGGCTCGGCGAACGCGATCGGCACGGCGACCTCGTTGCCCGCCTGCACCACGCCCTTGCCGCCGACGGTGAACACCGCGAGCTGCCCGCCGTCGAGCGCCACCGCGTCCAGCGCGGCCTTCGTGACGGTCTGGGTCCAGGTGAAGTCGGCGAGGCCGTCGTCGCCGATGGTCCACTGCACGTACTCGCCGCCGGTCGGGGTGTCCTCGACCGCGACGCGGTAGGCGTTCGTCCGCGCGCTGCTCGGCGCCCCCTCGGACGGGCGCCAGGTGCTCGCGAGCCAGCCGATCTGCGCGTACATCCCGGCGGTCATCGGCCCCTGCGTGAACGCGGGGTCGAAGTCCTGGCCGGTGATCGTGATCGTCGCGCCGTCCGGGTCGAGCCCCGTCGTCTGCGACACCGTCAGGGTCGGCGCCGGTGCGGCGACCGCGGGGGTCGCCACGAGCGCGGAGCCCGCGCCCACCACCAGCGCGACCAGCGCGCCGGTCACCGCGCGCCAGGCGCGGGTCCTCGTTCCTCGGTGCATCGTCTCCCTCTCCGGCCCGGGGACCCGGGCGATCGTGCGGGCCGCGCCCCCCGACGGGCCGCGGTCCTCCTCGGTCAGATCTGCTGGTCGCCCGGCGCGGCGCCGGGGGCACCGGGCCCGCCGGGCGCGACCGCCTCGGCCTCCCGGCGGCGCCGGGCCTGTCTCTTCTACCCATCTGACGCTGCCGACGAAGGCCGT
>NZ_JBYTEP010000087.1:0-9193 GCF_058792015.1 Cellulomonas sp. EB106-03-03-XG116 | reverse complement strand
CCCCCCCCCCCCCCCCCCCCCCCCCCCCCCCGCGCCGGTGCCGGTCGGGGCGTCCGCCAGGAGCCTGGCGCCCGCCCACGGCAGCGGCGCCCCGACGGGGGCGGGGTCGGTGGCGCCTGCGGCGCCGGGCGCGGCGGGGGCGGTCGGCGGCGTGCCGGTGGGCGGCACCGGGGTGCCGGTGACCGGGCGCAGCACGCCCACCACGGGCGCGAGCGCGTCGCCCACGGGCGTCCCGCCCACCCCGTCGAGCACGGGGTCGAGCACGCCGGTCACCACCGGGCTGACCACGGGCGCGAGGGCGGGGACGAGCGGCGTGATCGCCGGGGCGACCGCGGTGAGCACCGGGGCGAGGACCGTCTCGGCCACGGGCGCCACCACGACGGAGGTGACCGGGGCGAGCACCGGCGCCAGCGGCTCGGTCGCCTGGGCGACGGGGGCCACGACGCCGTCGGTCAAGTCGCCGACCAGCGGCGACGCGGCGTCGACGACGGGCGCGACGACGTCGTCGCCCAGCGCGGAGGTCACGGCGCCGACGAGTCCCGGCGCGTCGGCCGCGGGGGTCGAGGCGACGACCTCGGACCCCGGCGGCTCCGGGCGGTCGGCGTGGGCCGCGGGTGCTGCCGGGGCGGCGTGCCCGTGCCCGGCGGCGGGGGCCGGCGCCGCGGGCTCCGCGGGAGCCACCGGTGCGGGCTCCGCCGCGGGTGCCGGCACCACCGCCTGCACGACGGGCGCGACGACGTCCTCCGTCACGGGCTGCACGACCGCGCCGACCAGGTCCCCGACCCCGCCGAGCAGCGAGGAGACGGGTCCGGCGGAGGGCGGCGGCGCCTCGTCGGCGGAGGCGGCGGGGGCGAGCGCGACCACGGCGGCGCCGGCGAGCGTCAGCCCGCCCGCCGCGTACAGGCCCCGACGGGCCCATCGCGACGCGAGCGAGCGCGCACGCTGTGCGGCACCCGGTCGCGCTGCCATGGCGACTCCCCCTGAGTCTCCCGGTGGACCCACCGCCTCTGGCGGGTCCCGACCCGTCGACGGTAGGAGCGCCCGGCGGAGCAGGCAACAGATCGGGGCGGGTGATATCGCCCGTCCGGGTGACGAGGCGGCCGTGACCTGCGCGGACGCGGCGGCGCGGTTCGCCGCGGGTCAGCTGTCCCGGCTGCGCGGGATCGCGACGCTCAGCGCGAACGACACGACGGACACGATCAGGGCGCCGACGAACGCGTCGCCGAAGTCGTCGATCCGCAGGCCCCAGTCGGTCTGCTCGGTGATCCACGCCGTCAGCATGAGCATGAGGGCGTTGACGACGAGCGTGAACAGGCCGAGCGTGAGGATGTACAGCGGGATCGAGAGGATGTTGACGATCGGCTTCACGATCGCGTTGACGATCCCGAACACCAGCGCGACCGCGAGGATCACGCCGATCCGCCCCCACGTGCTGTCGGCGCCGACGATCGAGATGCCCGGCAGCAGCACCTCGGCCAGCCACAGGGCGACGCCGCTGATCAGGACCCGCAGCACGAAGCTCATGCGCCGATCCTGCCATCGAGCCCGCCGCCGCGGCAGCCCCATCGCGCGGCGGCCCGCCGACCACCCCGCGGCCGCCCGTCCCGGCGCCGGTCCGCGCGGTGGCATCCTGGCGGCGTGAAGCACGTGCCCCTGCGCCCCGCCCTCGCGAGCCTGCCCCCGTACGTCCCGGGCGC
Organism: Cellulomonas sp. EB106-03-03-XG116; assembly: GCF_058792015.1. Taxonomy (NCBI): domain Bacteria; kingdom Bacillati; phylum Actinomycetota; class Actinomycetes; order Micrococcales; family Cellulomonadaceae; genus Cellulomonas; species Cellulomonas sp. EB106-03-03-XG116. The sequence goes on along the minus strand of NZ_JBYTEP010000087.1, from coordinate 7,496 downwards.
CCGCGTCCCCGTCGGCGCGGCCGCGTTCAAGCTGTCGTCGAACGAGAACCCGTACCCGCCGCTGCCGTCGGTGGTGGCGGCGATCGCGGACGGCGCCGTGGACGTGAACCGGTACCCGGACATGTACGCCACCGACCTCGTCGAGGCGGTCGCCGACCACCTGGGCGTCCACGCCGACCAGGTGGTCGCGGGCTGCGGCTCCGTGGCGGTGCTGGCCCACGTGCTCGCGGCGTTCTGCGACGCGGGCGACGAGGTGGTGCACCCCTGGCGGTCGTTCGAGGCGTACCCGATCGCGGTGACCCTGGCGGGGGCCACGGGCGTCCCGGTGCCGGTCGGCGCGGACGGCCGGCTGGACCTGCCGGCGCTCGCCGCGGCGGTGACCGGGCGGACCCGCGTGGTGCTGGTGTGCACGCCGAACAACCCGACGGGCCCCGCCGTGCACGCCGACGAGCTCGACGCGTTCCTCGCGGCCGTGCCGCGCGACGTGCTCGTGGTGCTCGACGAGGCGTACGTCGAGTTCGTGCGCGACCCGCAGGCCCCGGACGGCCTGGCCGTGCTGGCCGCGCACCCGAACGTCGTGCTGCTCCGGACGTTCTCGAAGGCCTACGGCCTGGCCGGCCTGCGCGTGGGTTACGCGGTCGCCGACGCGCGGCTCGCCGCGGGCATCCGTGCGGCCTCGACCCCGTTCGGGGTGTCGCACCTGGCCCAGCTCGCCGGGGTCGCGTCGCTGCGCGCGCGGGACGAGCTCCTGGAGCGCGTCGACGGCATCGTGCGGGAGCGGACGCGGCTGCTCGCCGGCCTGCGGGAGCACGGCTGGGACGTCCCGGACAGCCAGGCGAACTTCGTGTGGCTGGCGCTCGGCGACGGCACCGCGCGGTTCGCCGAGGCGGCGACCGCCGCGGGGGTCCTCGTGCGGCCGTTCGCGGGCGACGGCGTCCGGATCAGCGTCGGCGAGCCCGAGGCGACCGACGTCGTGCTGCGGGTCGCGCGCGACCTTCGTCACTGAGCGCGGTGGGCCTCCCGGGCGAGTCCGCAGGTCACGCCGCGTCCCCGGGGTCGGTTCCCGCCGTGCGGCCGCGGCGGCCTCGCCTATGCTGCGACGAGCGCAGAGAGGTGGAGGGGTGACCGAGAGCACGACGCCGGGCGTGGTGACGCCGCCCGCGTGGCCCGGCCGCGCCGGTCGCCCCGCCGACCCGCTGGACGGCGGCCCCATCGCGCTCCTGCTGGTCGAGGACGACGACGGCGACGCGCTGCTCGTGGAGGAGCACCTGTCCGACGCCGGTCTGGACGCGCGCCTGGTGCGCGCCCGGACGCTCGACGAGGCCACCGCCCGGCTGGACGTGGACTGCGTCCTGCTCGACCTCGGGCTGCCCGACTCGGTGGGCCTCGGCGCGCTGCAGACCCTGCTGACCGCCGGTGCGCCCGCGGTCGTCGTGCTGACCGGCCGCACCGACACCGAGACCGGGCTGCAGGCGGTCGCCGCCGGCGCGCAGGACTACCTGGTGAAGGGCGAGGTCGACGGGGAGCTGCTCGGCCGCTCGGTGCGGTACGCCGTGCAGCGGCGCCGGCTGCAGGCCGTCGACCGCGAGCTGTACCGCAGCATGGTCCGGGCCGAGGAGACCGTGCGGCTGGAGAGCGCCCTGCTGCCGCGCCCGTCGGTGCGGGACCACCACCTGGAGGTGCGGGTGGGCTACCGCGCGGGCCGGGACGGCGTGCTGGGCGGCGACTTCTACGACGTGTTCGAACGCCCCGACGGCACGGTGCTGGCGATCGTCGGGGACGTCTGCGGGCACGGTCCGGACGAGGCCGCGCTCGGCGCGGTGCTGCGCACGGCCTGGCGCACGCTCGTGCTCGCCGGCACCGCGACCCCCGACCTGCTGCCCCTGCTCGAGCGGGTGCTGGAGTCCGAGCGGGCCCGCGACGAGGTGTTCACCACGATGTCGATGGTCGAGATCGCGCCGGACCGCGCGACCGTCGACCTGTACCTGGCGGGCCACCCGGTGCCCTTCCTGCTCGGCGACCCGGACGCGGGACGGCCGTCGGAGCTGCTGCCGCGCGAGCTCCGCGGCCGCGCGCTGGGCATCCCGGTGGACGGCGCCTGGCGTCCCCGCCGGCTCGAGCTCGGCGACCGGTGGCGGCTCATGATGTACACGGACGGCGTGCTGGAGGCGACGATCAGCGGGACCCACGAGCGGATCGGCAAGGCCGGCCTGCTGGAGCTGGTGGACGGGGTGCTGGCGGCCTCGCCGGCGGACCCGGTGGACGACGTGCTGCGCGAGGTGCGCCGCCGGCACGGCGGCGAGCTCGTCGACGACACCGCGGTGGTCGTGCTCGGCTGGGGCGGGGCGCCGGCGTGACGGCGGTCGCCCCGGCCGCCCGCCCCGGCGCGCGGCCCCGCACGACGCTGCGCCGTCGGCTCGGCACCGCCCTCGTGGCCGCCGGCGTGCTGCTCGCGCTGGTGTTCGTCGGCTCCGGCGTCGCCCTGTGGCGGATGCTCGACGCGCAGGAGCTGGTGACCGAGCGCTACTTCACCGCCATCACGAACGGCGAGACGGCGTACACGCAGCTCGTCGACGGCGAGACCGCGGTGCGCGGCTACGCGCTCACCGGCTTCGACGGCACGCTGGAGCCGTACGAGAACGCCCAGGACGCGACCCAGGCCTTCGCCGCCGTGGCCGCCGGCGGGGCCTCGTCGTCGGTCCGGGAGGCCGCCGCGGCGGCGGTCGAGGCCGCCGAGCGCTGGGACGAGGAGTTCGCGCAGCCGACGATCGCCGCCGTGGCCGCGGGTGGCCCCGCGTCGGTCAGCGCCGAGGAGATCGAGGGCGGCCGCGCGCTGTTCGACGAGACCCGCACCGCGGTCCAGGACTACCTCGACGTGCTGCGCGAGCGCCGCGACGAGGCCGCGGCCTCGCTGGCGATGTGGACGCGGGTCGTCATCGGCTCGCTGGTCGCGCTGGTCGTCGCCGGCGCGGTCGCGGGCGCCGTCCTGTGGCGGACGCTGCGCTCGTGGATCGCCGAGCCGCTCGACGCGCTGGCCGGCGACGCCCGCGCGGTGAGCGAGGGCGACCTGCACCACCCGGTGCGGACCACCGGCCCGGGCGAGATCGCCGACCTGGCCGACACCGTCGAGCGGATGCGCCTCGGCCTGGTCGCCCAGGTGCAGGCCGTCGAGGCGCAGCGCGCGGAGATCGCCGACGCCCACGACCGGCTCGCGGAGCAGGCGGAGGAGCTCCGCCGGTCCAACCGCGACCTCGAGCAGTTCGCCTACGTCGCCTCGCACGACCTGCAGGAGCCGCTGCGCAAGGTCGCCTCGTTCACGCAGCTGCTGCAGAAGCGGTACGGCGGGCAGATGGACGAGCGGGCCGACCAGTACATCGCGTTCGCCGTCGACGGCGCCAAGCGGATGCAGCAGCTCATCCAGGACCTGCTCGGGTTCTCCCGGGTCGGCCGGGTGGGCGGCGAGCTCGCGGACGTGCCGCTCGGCGACGCGCTGGGGGCGGCGCTGGAGAACCTGGAGAACCTGGTCGAGGACACCGCCGCCGTCGTCACGCACGACGAGCTGCCGGTGGTCCGCGGCGAGCGCCCGCTGCTGGTCCAGCTGCTGCAGAACCTCGTCGGCAACGCGATCAAGTTCCGCGACCCGGAGCGGCCGCCGGAGGTCCGGATCAGCGCCCGGCGGGTGGGAGACTCCTGGGAGCTCGAGTGCCGGGACAACGGGATCGGCATCGACCCGCAGTACGCGGAGCGCGTGTTCGTGATCTTCCAGCGGCTGCACCCCAAGGACCTGTACGAGGGCACCGGCATCGGCCTCGCCCTGTGCAAGAAGATCGTGGAGTACCACGGCGGTCGGATCTGGCTCGGCGAGCCGGACGGCCCGGGCACCAGCGTGCGCTGGACGCTCCCGGCCGTCGACGAGCCGGCGGACGACCGCCAGGACCAGGACGGCCGGACGGCCGAGGGATCGGAGTGAGCGTGGCACGCAACGGCAAGGTGATCGACGTCCTGCTCGTCGAGGACGACCCGGGCGACGTCCTGATGACGCGCGAGGCGTTCGAGGACAACAAGGTCGCGAACCGGTTGGCGGTCGTCTCCGACGGCGTCAGCGCCCTGGCGTTCCTGCGCAAGGAGGGCGAGCACGCCGACGCCCCGACGCCGGACCTGGTGCTGCTCGACCTCAACCTGCCCCGGATGGACGGGCGCGAGGTGCTGGAGGCGATGAAGAACGACGACGCGCTGCGCAGCATCCCGGTCGTCGTGCTCACCACCTCGGAGGCCGAGGAGGACGTCGTGCGGTCGTACTCGCTGCACGCCAACGCGTACGTGACCAAGCCCGTCGACTTCGAGCGGTTCATCGAGGTCGTCCGGCAGATCGACGAGTTCTTCGTCGAGGTCGTGCGGCTGCCGCAGCGCTGACCTCGCCCGACGCCGCGCCGGCCCGTCGCCCCGACCCGGGGTGGCGGGCCGGCGTCGTGCGCGCGGAGGCGGACGGGTCCCCGGTGGGGTTGTCGGGACCCCACAACGGGGGCACGCCCGTCTTGACGGCGCCCGGGGCCCTGGACCTACGGTGGCGTAGCCTACGCTGGCGTAGGTTAGCCAGGGTCCCGAGGAAGTCCGGGACCTCCCCCGAGCCGAAGGAGAACGCGTGAGCACCAGCGGTCCGCTCACCGACGACGGCCTGGTCCAGCTGCTCACGCCCGCGGGCGAGCGCGTCGACCACCCCGACTACAGCGCCCGGGTCGCCCACCTCGACGCCGACGCCCTGCGCGGCCTGTACCGCGACATGGTGCTCGTGCGCCGCTTCGACACCGAGGCGACCGCGCTGCAGCGGCAGGGCGAGCTGGGCCTCTGGGCGCAGTCCCTCGGCCAGGAGGCCGCGCAGGTTGGCTCCGGCCGCGCGCTGGCCCCGCAGGACTACGTGTTCCCCTCCTACCGCGAGCACGGCGTGGCGCACACCCGCGGCCTGGACCTCACGCAGCTGCTCCAGCTGTTCCGCGGCGTCGACCACGGCGGCTGGGACCCCGACGAGTTCAACTTCCACCTGTACACGCTGGTGATCGGGTCGCACACCCTGCACGCGACGGGCTACGCGATGGGCGTGCAGCGCGACGGCGCGGTCGGCACCGGCGACCCCGAGCGGGACACCGCCGTCGTCACCTACTTCGGCGACGGCGCGACCGCCCAGGGCGACGTCAACGAGGCGCTGGTGTTCGCCGCCGTGAACAACGCCCCGCTGGTGCTCTTCCTGCAGAACAACCAGTGGGCCATCTCCGAGCCGACGACCCGCCAGGCGCGCGTCCCGCTCGCCGCGCGCGGCCCGGGCTTCGGCGTGCCGAGCGTCCGGGTCGACGGCAACGACGTCCTCGCCACCTACGCCGTGACCGCCGAGGCGCTCGAGCGCGCGCGGTCCGGCGGCGGCCCCACCCTGGTCGAGGCGTTCACCTACCGGATGGGCGCGCACACCACCTCCGACGACCCGTCCCGGTACCGGTCGGCGGCGGAGGAGGACTACTGGCGGCAGCGCGACCCGATCGACCGCCTGGAGAAGCACCTCGCGGCGACCGGCGAGCTGCCCGAGGAGTTCCGGACGGCGCTGGCCGCCGAGGCCGACGCCCTCGGCGAGCGGATCCGGACGTTCGTCCGGTCCCTGGGCCGACCGGCCACCAGCACGATGTTCGACCACGTGTACGCGACCCCGCACTCCGTGGTGGACGCCGAGCGCGCCTGGTTCGAGCGGTACGAGGCCTCGTTCGCGGGAGGGGAGCACCGGTGAGCACGCAGCGGATGACGTTCGCCAAGGCGATCAACTCGGGCCTGCGGGCCGCGCTGGAGCGCGACCCCAAGGTCATGCTCATGGGCGAGGACATCGGCGCGCTCGGCGGCGTGTTCCGGGTGACCGACGGGCTGGCGAAGGACTTCGGCGCCGACCGGGTCGTCGACACCCCGCTCGCCGAGTCCGGCATCGTCGGCACCGCGATCGGCCTCGCGCTGCGCGGCTACCGCCCGGTGTGCGAGATCCAGTTCGACGGGTTCATCTTCCCGGCGTTCGACCAGATCACGACCCAGCTGTCGAAGATGCACTACCGGTCGCGCGGCCGGCTGAACCTCCCGGTCGTGATCCGGGTGCCGTTCGGCGGCGGCATCGGCGCGGTCGAGCACCACAGCGAGTCGCCCGAGGTGCTGTTCGCGCACACCGCCGGCCTGCGCGTGGTCAGCCCGTCCGACCCGCAGGACGCGTACACGATGATCCAGCAGGCGGTCGCCTCGCCGGACCCCGTGATGTTCTTCGAGCCCAAGGGCCGGTACTGGGAGAAGGGCGACGTCGACCTCGACGCCGACCCGCTCGCCGCCGAGTCCGTCCTGGACGGTGCGCGCGTGCTCCGCCCAGGCACCGATGTCACGCTCGTCGCCCACGGCCCGACCGTCGCCACCGCCCTGCGGGTCGCCGACGCCGCGGCCGCCGAGGGGCGCAGCGTCGAGGTCGTCGACCTGCGGACCATCTCGCCGCTCGACATCACCACGGTCGCCGCGTCCGTGCGCCGGACCGGCCGGTGCGTCGTCGTGCACGAGGCCCCGGTGCTGTACGGCACCGGCGCCGAGGTCGCCGCGCGGGTCACCGAGGAGTGCTTCTACCACCTCGAGGCGCCGGTGCTCCGGGTCGGCGGGTTCCACACCCCGTACCCGGTGGCCAAGCTGGAGCACGAGTACCTGCCCGGGCTCGACCGCGTCCTCGACGCCGTCGACCGCGTGCTCGCCTCCTGACCTCGCGGGCGCCCGCGCCCCCCGCCGACAACCGCCCGCACCACCCCCCGAGGAGCACCGACCGTGCCGTCCTTCCAGCAGTTCCGCCTCCCCGACGCCGGCGAGGGCCTGACCGAGGCCGAGATCGCCGCCTGGCACGTCGCCGTCGGCGACACGGTGGCGATCAACCAGACGATCGTCGAGATCGAGACGGCGAAGTCGCTGGTCGACCTGCCGAGCCCGTTCGCGGGCGTGGTGACGCGGCTGCTGGTCGAGGAGGGCACGACGGTCGAGGTCGGGACGCCGATCATCGAGATCGACACCGACCCGACCGGGGACGCCCCGGCGGACGCGGCCCCGGGCATCGGGCCCGAGGTGCCGGTGCACGGGCCGACGTCGGACGCCGACCCGGTGCAGGCGGACGCCCCGGTGGCGCGGCACGCGTCGGCGCCGGCCGCCGCGTCCGACGCCGAGGCCGAGGAGCCGGGCGGCGCGGTGCTGGTCGGCTACGGCACCGCCGCGGCGCCGACCGCGCGCCGGGCCCGGTTCACGTCCGCCGAGGGCGACGTCGACGCGGGCGCGGCCGGGCCGGACGCGACCGGCGCGGGAGCCGCCCCCGTGCGGCCCGCGACGGCCGGTCCGGGCGCCTCGCGGGGTGGCGCCGCTGCGCCGTCGGCCGCAGCGCCGACGGCCGCGCCCGCCGCGCCCGCCGCGATGCCTGTCTCTTCTCCACATCTTACGCTTCCGACGAAGGACGT
>NZ_JBYTEP010000086.1:0-9776 GCF_058792015.1 Cellulomonas sp. EB106-03-03-XG116 | reverse complement strand
CCCCCCCCCCCCCCCCCCCCCCCCCCCCCCCCCCCCCCCCCCCCCCCCCCCCGCGACCGCGCGTCGCCTAGAGCCCGAACCGGCGGGCGACCGCGCGCAGCTGCTCGCCCGACCGCCGCAGCCCCGCGAGCTCGTCGGTCGACATCGGGACCTGCAGGCGCTCGCCCACGCCCGCGCGGCCGACGATCGACGGCACCGAGAGGCAGACGTCGCTGATGCCGTGGTAGCCGTCGAGCAGCGACGACACCGGCAGGATGCGGCGCTCGTCCTTGACGATCGCCTCGATGATCCGCGAGCCCGCGAGCGCCACCGCGTAGTTCGTCGCGCCCTTGCCCGCGATGATCCGGTAGGCCGAGTCGACGACCTCGCGGGCGATCGACTCCCGGACCTCGTGGGTGAGCGGCACGTGCCCCTCGATGGCGTTCCAGTCGAGGATCGGCACGCCGCCGATGGTGGCGGACGACCACAGCGGCAGCTCGGTGTCGCCGTGCTCCCCCGCGATGTAGGCGTGCACGTTCTGCACGGCCACGCCGGTGTACTGCGCGATGAGGTACCGCAGCCGCGAGGAGTCGAGCACCGTGCCGGAGCCGAACAGCTGGGTCGGGGGCAGGCCGGAGAACTTGAGGGCGGCGTAGGTGACGATGTCGACCGGGTTGGTGACCATCACGTACACCGCGTTCGGCGCGACCTCGACGAGCGAGGGCAGGATCGTCTTGACGAGGGAGATGGTCGCCTCGGCCAGGTCGATCCGGGTCTGCCCGGGCTTCTGCTTGGCGCCCGCCGTGATCATGACGACGTCGGCGTCGGCGCAGGCGGCGATGTCGTCCGACCCGATGACCTCGGCCATCGGCATGAACTGGATGCCGTGCCCGAGGTCCAGGGCCTCGGCCTCGACCTTCGCCTTGTTGATGTCGTACAGCACCACGCTGCGGGCGGCGCCGCGCATGAGCGCCGCGTAGGCCATGGTCGACCCGACCGCGCCCGCGCCGACGACCGCCAGCTTGGTGGTGCGGCGGGGCTGCAGGGGGGTGCCCACCAGACCCAGCTCGTCGCCCTCGACGTCGTCGATCTGCTCGCTCACGGCGGTCCTCCCGTACGTGCTGCTCGTGCGCGCGCGCCGGCCGGCGCGCTGGTCACGAGGCTAGCGGGCCCATGCGTCCCGGCGCTCCCCGGGCCGGGGACCCGGGCGCGTCGTCGCCGGGCGCCGGCACGCTGGTCAGGCCGTCGCTGCGGGCGGCGCCGCGAGCCGCCGCAGCGCGCCCAGGGCCACCTCGCGGTCGGTCGTCCGCCAGAACGCCGGCAGCGACCGGGTGAGGAACTCCCCGTACCGGGCCGTCGACAGCCGCGGGTCGAGCACCGCCACGACGCCCCGGTCGTCCGTCGACCGGATCAGCCGCCCCGCGCCCTGGGCGAGCAGCAGCGCGGCGTGCGTGGCCGCCACGGACATGAAGCCGTTGCCGCCGGACGCCGCCACCGCCTCCGACCGGGCCGACTTCACCGGGTCGTCGGGCCGCGGGAACGGGATGCGGTCGATGATCACGAGCTGGTTCGACCGCCCCGGGACGTCGACGCCCTGCCACAGCGACAGCGTGCCGAACAGGCAGGTCGGCTCGTCGGCGGCGAACTGCTGCACGAGCGTCGGGAGCTGGTCCTCGCCCTGCACCAGCACCGGGACGTCGAGGCGCTCGCGCATCGCCTCGCCGACCGCGACCGCGGCGCGCCGGGAGGAGAACAGGCCGAGCGTCCGGCCGCCCGCGGCGGTGATCAGCGCCTCGATCTCGTCGAGCTGGGCGTCGGTGGCGGGCTCGCGTCCCGGGGGCGGCAGCCGCCGCGCGATGTACAGGATGCCCTGCCTCGGGTAGTCGAACGGGCTGCCGACGTCGACGCCGTGCCAGGGCAGCGATGCGTGGGCCGGGCTCGCCGCCGGCTTCGGCACGTCGAGCGTGGTGCCCTCGCTGCCGCCCGGCGCCGACACCGCCACGGTCGCCGCCGTGGCCGTGGCCGCCGCGGCCTCGCCCGCGCCCTCCAGGCCGATGCTGCGCGCCATCGAGCGGAACTCGCCGCCGAGGCTCAGCGTCGCCGAGGTCAGCACCGACGCGCGCCCGGACAGCAGGTGCGTGCGGATCAGCCCGTTCACGGCGAGCGGCGCGGCGTACAGCCGGGTGGCGCCGTCGCGCTCGGCGCGGGAGCACCAGAGCACCGTGTACCGCTGCTCGTCGGCCTCCGCGGCCATCCGCTCGGCGACCTCGAACAGCGCCAGCACGGACGACGTCGCGATCTTCAGGCCGCTGTCCGCCGGCGCCGCCTCGCCCGCCGCGGGCTTCTCGGGGCGCAGCGCCGACAGCAGCCCGCGTGCCGCGTCCCGCACCATCGCGACCGCCTGGCGGGTGCCCTCCGGGAGCCCCTCGGTGAACCGCCCCTCGGGCAGGTGGATCAGCGCGGCGCCGAGGGCCGTCGCCGCGGAGTCGAGCTCCGTGGTCGCGATCCCGCCGTGCCGGCGGGCCATCCGGCCCGCGTGCTCGACGCTGCCGACCGACAGCTCGGCGGTCGACTGGGCGGTCACCCGGTCCGCGAGCTCGTGCGCCTCGTCGACGACCAGCACCTGGTGCTCGGGCAGCACGTGCGGCGAGCCCGACGCGGCGACGCCGAGCATCGCGTGGTTCGTGACCACGACGTCGGCGGTCCGGGCGGCGGCGCGGGCCCGCTCGGGGAAGCACTCCTCCAGCAGCGGGCAGCGCTGGCCCAGGCACTCCAACGACGTGACGGACACCTGGCGCCACGCGCGGTCGGTCACGCCGGGCACCAGGTCGTCGCGGTCGCCGGTCTCGGTCGCGTCGGCCCACTCCCGCAGCCGGACGACCTGCGCGCCGAGCGACTCCTTGCCCGCGTCCTCGCCGTCGGCGGGGTCGGTCGTCGACGGGTGCTCGGCCGCGCCGCGGTCCCCGAGGTCGAACAGCATGCCCTGGTCGTCCGGCGGGTAGCCGCCCGACGTCTTGTGCACGCAGACGTAGTTGTGCCAGCCCTTGAGCAGCGCGATCCGGGGCCTGCGCGGCAGCTCGGGGGCCAGGGCGTCGGCGACCAGGGGCAGGTCGCGGGTCATCACCTGGCGCTGGAGCGCGAGGGTCGCGGTCGACACGACGACCCGCTCCTCGGCGAGCACGGCGTGCCGCACCGAGGGCACGAGGTAGCCCAGCGACTTCCCGGTGCCCGTGCCGGCCTGGACGAGCAGGTGCTCGCCCTTCTCGACGGCCTCGGCGACCTGGTTGGCCATCCGGCGCTGGCCCTCGCGGGGCGACCCGCCGAGCGCCGCGACCGCCACGTCGAGCAGGTGGTCGACGGCTACGGGATCAGGCACCCGGACAGGGTAGTCGGGTGCGGGGACACCTCCGGCCACCCGGAGGCGCCCCCGGGACGTCAGCCCCGCTCGACCGCCGCGGCCGCGAGCTCGGTCGCCAGCGCCTGGTCGACCCGGCCGCGGAGCGCGGTGCCCTGCGGCGTGTGCTCCTCGGCGTCGATCTCCCCGGTCTCGTGCACCCGGTGCACGAGGTCGCCGCGGTCGTACGGGATCACCAGGTCGACCGTCACGCCCGGGCGCGGCAGCTGGTCGGCGATGACCGCCTGCAGCTCCTCGATGCCCTCGCCGGTGTGCGCGGAGACCACGACGGCGCCGTGCTCCCGCGAGCGCAGCCGGGCGACCGCCTCGGGCTCGGCCAGGTCGGCCTTGTTGAGCACGATGATCTCGGGCACGTCCATGGCGCCAGGGATGTCGGCGAACACGTGCCGGACGGCGGCGATCTGCCCCTCCGGGTCCGGGTGCGACGCGTCGACGACGTGCAGCACCAGGTCGGCGTCGGCGACCTCCTCCAGCGTCGACCGGAACGCCTCGACCAGCTGGTGCGGCAGGTTGCGCACGAAGCCGACGGTGTCCGCGAGCGTGAAGACGCGGCCGTCGGCGGCCTGGGCGCGCCGCACGGTCGGGTCCAGGGTGGCGAACAGCGCGTTCTCCACCAGCACGCCGGCGTCGGTGAGCCGGTTGAGCAGCGAGGACTTGCCGGCGTTCGTGTACCCGGCGATCGCGACCGACGGGATCGCGTTCTTCTTCCGGGACGCGCGCTTGGTGGCGCGGGCCGGCTCCATCGCGGCGATCTCGCGACGCAGCTTGGCCATCCGGTCGCGGATGCGGCGGCGGTCCAGCTCGATCTTGGTCTCACCGGGCCCGCGGGAGCCCATGCCCGCGCCGGCGCCGCCGACCTGGCCACCGGCCTGCCGGGACATCGAGTCGCCCCAGCCGCGCAGGCGCGGGAGCAGGTACTCGAGCTGCGCGAGCTCGACCTGCGCCTTGCCCTCCCGGGACTTGGCGTGCTGGGCGAAGATGTCGAGGATCAGCGCGGTCCGGTCGACGACCTTGACCTTCACCACGTCCTCCAGCGCGCGGCGCTGGGACGGGGCGAGCTCGCCGTCGACGACCACGGTGTCCGCGCCGACCGCCAGGACCACGCCCGCCAGCTCCGCCGCCTTGCCGGACCCCAGGTAGGTGCCGGGGTCGGGGTTCTGCCGGCGCTGAAGCAGGCCGTCGAGCACCTGGGAGCCCGCGGTCTCCGCCAGGGCGGCGAGCTCGCGCAGCGAGATCTCGGCGCTCTCCTGGGTGACGCCCCCGCCGCCCCAGAGGCCGACCAGCACGACGCGCTCGAGGCGCAGCTGCCGGTACTCGACCTCGGTGACGTCCTGGAGCTCGGTGGACAGCCCGGCCACCCGGCGCAGCGACGTGCGCTCCTCCAGGTCGAGCTGCTCGCCGTCGTACGTGGTGTGGACGGTCGCGCCGTCGTGGACCGCCGTGCCCGCCCGCGCGAGCACGCGTGCCACGACGTCGTCGGCGACCCGCTGGGCGTCGCGCGCGGCCTGCTGCGCGTCCACCTCGGTCTCCGGGACGTCCTGCTCGCGAGTCGTGGGGTTCTGGGGGTCGTTCACGCGGTTCCTTCGCTGTCGGCGGTGGGCCGCCGTCCTCGGCGGCCCGGGTACCAGTGTCGCGCGCCGCGGGGGCGGGCGCGAGGCTATTCGCCACCGGCGGACGGGCGCGCCGGGGCCGGCGGCGCAGCGCGCGGTCGGGGCGGCGGCGCGGCCGGTAGGGTCGCGGCGTGACCGGCACCGAGCACTACTTCACCGCCGAGCCCGCCTCCCCCGACGAGCGCCGGGCCCGCACCGTGCACCTCGCCGGCCGGGACGTCGAGGTCGAGACCGCCGGCGGCGTGTTCTCCCCCGACCACCTGGACGGCGGCACCGAGGTGCTGCTGCAGCACGTGCCCGACCCGCCCCGCGACGGCGACCTGCTCGACCTCGGGTGCGGCTGGGGGCCGGTCGCCCTCAGCCTCGGGCTGCTCGCCCCGCACGCGCGGGTGTGGGCCGTCGACGTGAACGAGCGGGCGCTCGACCTGACCCGGCGCAACGCGGCGCGGCACGGGGTCGACGGGCTGCGGGCGGTGCGTCCCGAGGACGTGCCGGACGACGTGCGGTTCGCCGCCATCTGGTCGAACCCGCCGATCCGGGTCGGCAAGGAGACGCTGCACGCGATGCTGCGGCAGTGGCTGCGCCGGCTGCTCCCGGGCGGCGAGGCGTACCTGGTGGTGGCGAAGAACCTCGGGTCCGACTCGCTGCTCCGCTGGCTGGCGACCGAGCTCGACGGCGTGGCGGAGGTCGACCGGGTGGCCACGGCGCGCGGGTTCCGGGTGCTGCGGGTGGTCGCGGCGGGCTGAGGCTCAGCCCGCGCGGACCGCCGCGACGGCGGCGCGGGCCTGCGCGAGCGCCGGCACGCCCGTGACCGTGAGCACCGGGGCGCCGGAGCCGTCCAGCAGGACCGTCGTCGGGGTCTCGGTGACGCCGAACCGCTCGGCCAGGTCGGCGCGGTGCGCGACGTCGACCTCGACGTGCGCGACGCCCTCCTGGGTCGCCACGACCCGCTCCAGCACGCGGCGGGTGGCCCGGCACGGCGCGCAGAAGCCCGACGACAGCTGGACGAACGTCGCGTCGCGCCCCAGCGGGCGACGCAGGTCCTCGGCCGTCAGGACGGCGGCGGTCGACGTGTCGGTCACGCGGGGTGCAACGCGGCCGCGGCCCGGCGTGTTCCGGCGCGGGGTGACGACGTGGGCGCGCTCAGCGCAGCAGCGCGGCCGGGTCGACGTCCAGGTCCGCGACCAGGACGGCGGGGCCCGCGAGCTCGACGTGCCCGTCCGGCAGCGCCGCGACCCGCACGGTCCCGCCCGGGACGTCCACCAGCCAGACGTCCGGCGCCTGCGGCCCGGCCCAGGCCCGCACCGCGAGGGCCGCGGCGCACGCGCCGGTGCCGCAGGACCGGGTCTCGCCGACGCCGCGCTCGTGCACGCGCATCCGCACCCGGCCGACGACGGTGCCGTCCGGGAGGCGCTGCTCGCCGAGCGGGACGACCAGCTCGACGTTCGTGCCGTGCGGCGGCACCGGGTCGACCGCGGGGGCGCGGGTGAGGTCCGCGGCCGCGAGCTCGGCGTCGTCCGCGAGCGCCAGCACGGTGTGCGGGTTGCCGAGGTCGACGCTGAGCGCCGGGCGCGGCACCGGCAGGCCCGGGACCTCCACGTGCGCGTCGGCGCCGGCGGCCGCCGCCTCGGGGCCCCCCGGCAGCCGCCACTCCCCCATGTCGACGGCGTACCAGGTCTCGCCCGCGGGGCCGGCGGCCTCCCGCACGCGCCGGACGCCGGCGCGGGTGCCGAGCACGAGCTCGCCCGCCGCGGGGTCCCACAGGCCGAGCGCGCGGGCGTACTCGGCGACGACGCGCACGCCGTTGCCGCACATCTCCGCGATCGACCCGTCGGCGTTGCGGTAGTCCATGAACCACGCGGCGGCCGGGTCCTCCGCGAGCACCGCGGCGCCCTCGGGCAGCTCGGCGCTCGCGACCAGCCGGATCACCCCGTCGCCGCCGATCCCCGCGCGCCGGTCCGCGAGGGCCCGCACCAGGTCGGCGTCCAGCGCGATCCCGGTCCGGCCGTCGAGCAGCACGAAGTCGTTCTGCGTGCCGTGCCCCTTGGTCACGCGCAGGGCCGCGACGGTGTCGGGCAGGGCGCGGGCGGCCGGGGACGCGGCGGGGGCGGTCATGACCCCAGACTACGGCGCGGCGCCGGGTCGTCCGTGGCGAGCCCGAGGTCCCCGGAGTCCGCCGCGGCGACGAGCGCGAGGGCCCGGTCCACGAGGTCCGGGTCGCGGGCGTCGAGCCAGTGCACGCGCGGGTCGCGACCGAACCAGCCCATCTGCTTGCGGGCCAGCCGGCGGGTCCCGGCGACCACCTGGGCACGGGCCTCGTCCTCGGTGATCTCGCCGCGCAGGGCCGCCAGCACCTCGGCGTAGCCGACCGCGCGGGAGGCCGTGCGCCCGATGCCGGCGTCGAGCAGGCCGCGCACCTCGTCGACGAGCCCGGCGGCCCACATCCGGTCGACCCGCGCCTGCACCCGCTCGTCCAGCACGGCGCGGTCGCAGTCCAGGCCGATCTGCACGGCGGGGACCTCGTAGTCGTGGCCGGGCAGGTTGGCCGAGTAGGGCCGCCCGGTGAGCGCGATGACCTCCAGCGCCCGGACGATCCGGCGGGCGTTGCGCGGGCCGATGTTCTCGGCCGCGACCGGGTCCGCGGCCGCGAGCTCCGCGTGCAGCGCCCGCGCGCCCTCGGTCTCCACCCGCGCCTCCAGCGCCGCGCGGACGTCCGGGTCGGTGCCGGGGAACTCGATCCGGTCCAGCAGCGACCGCACGTACAGCCCGGACCCGCCCACCACGACCGGCCGGCGGCCGCGCGCGGCGATGTCGGCGAGCGCCGCGCGGGCGTCCCGCTGGTAGGCGGCGACCGTCGCGTCCTCGTGCGGGTCGAGCACGTCGAGCAGGTGGTGCGGCACCCCCCGGCGCTCGGCGACGGTGAGCTTGGCGGTGCCGATGTCCAGGCCGCGGTAGAGCTGCAGCGCGTCGGCGTTCACCACCTCGCCGTCCAGGTGCTCCGCCAGGGCGACGCCCAGGTCGGACTTGCCGGTCGCGGTCGGGCCGACCACGGCGACGACGACGGTCAACGGGGCTCCTCGGGGTGGTGCGGGACGGTGCTCGGGTGCGGGGCGCGTGCGTCCGGGGCCGGGGTGTCGGCCACCCGCCAGGCGGCGACGACGTGCTGGGCGCCCGCCACCACCTCGGCGTGCGGGGGCGTCGCCTCGGCGGTGGCGCCCGCGGGCAGCAGCGCGAGGACCGCCCGCCAGGGAGCGCGACCGGACACGGCCAGGTCGCGCGCGCCGTCGGCGCCGAGGTCGTCGAGGGCCCGGGCCAGCGCGGCCGGGCCCGCGGCGAGGCCGGCGAGCAGCGCGTCGTCCGCGGCGGGGGCGCGCGGGTCGTCCGCGAGCGGGGCGTCGGGTCCGTGCCGGGCGCTGAGCGACCCGACGACCACGACCGCGCGCGGGGTGCCCGGCAGGGGCGGGGCGCCGGCGGGGGCGTCGCCGTCGGCGCGGGCGATCTCGAGCACGTCGACGGGCGCGTCGACCCCGGCGGCGCGCAGCAGCACGAGCGCGATCGACGCGGGCACGTCGGCCCGGGGGGCTCCGTCGACAGCGGGCGCGGCGTCGGGCAGGAGGAGCCCGGCGGCGCCCAGCCCGGGCGCGACGGGGTGCGGCAGGAACCGGCCGCGGCGCGCGGGCGCGACGACCAGCACCCGCGCCGAGCCGGCCTCGTCCGCACCCGCGAGACCCGCGAGCGCTGCCACCGCCGCGTCCCGCAGCCCGGCGGCGGGCTCGGCCCGCCCGGCGGCCCCGGGGACGAGCAGGGCGGTGTCGGGCAGGAACACCACGGCCAGGCTCACCCCGGAACCGTATCCCGCCGGACCCCGCAGCCCATCCGCCGAGACTGCAGAGTCCGACTGTCGGCCAGGGCCGGTAGACAGTCGAGAGATGGAGACTCGGCGATGAGGCGCGCGGGGTCAGGTGGTCAGGGTGCGGGCCAGGTCGTCGGCGCGGGCATCCTGGCCCGAGCGGCGCAGGACGTCGACGAGGGCGTTCGCCACCTCGCCGTGCGGGGCCCGCTGGCGCGCGGCCTGGAACCCCTCCATCGCCGACTCCAGGTGCCACACCGCGTCCTCGACGCTGCCGAGGTCGTCGTGCAGCCGCCCGGCGAGCCAGAACGCGTGCGCGGCGTCGCCGAGCGCGCCGAGGCCGGCGTACGTCTCGGCCGCCGCCTGCGCCCGGGCCGCCGCGGCGGCGTTCCGCTCCGGGCCGCCGAGCGTCGCGAGCAGCCGGGCCGCCGCGTCGTGCAGGTCGGCGGCGGCGCGGCGGTGCTCGGCCTGCTCGCGGGCGACGAGCTCCGGGGCCCGGTCGTCGTCGCCCGGCTCCGGGGTGCTCGCCGCGCTCAGCCGGAGCAGCAGGGCGTCCGCCTCCGCGAGCACGGCCTCGGCCTGGCCGGTCGCCGCGGCGGCGCCGGCCCACGCGACGACCACCGGGGTCACGACCGTCGCCGGGACGTCCGCGGCCCGCAGCCGGGCGACCGCCGCGGCGTACCCGGAGGCCGCGCCGTCGTCGTCGCCGAGCACCTGCGCGCAGTGCGCCGCCTCCGCGTAGCCGAAGCCGGACTCGGTCAGCAGGCCCGCGCCCTCGAACGCGACGGCCGCGTCCAGGTACGCGCCCGCCGCGGACTCCAGGTCGCCGGCCGCCGCGAGGCGCTCGGCCTCGGCGACGAGCGCGGCGGGGTCGGCCGGGGCCGCGCGCCTGTCTCTTCTCCACCTCTGACGCTGCCGACGA
>NZ_JBYTEP010000085.1:0-10323 GCF_058792015.1 Cellulomonas sp. EB106-03-03-XG116 | reverse complement strand
CCGCGGCGGGGCCCGGGGCGCCGGACCCGGCGTCGCCGACGCCGCGGCCCGCGCGGGCGACGTCGCGCTCGGACGGTGCCACCGGCTCGGGCAGGACCCCGGGCGCGCCCTCGCGCGCGAGCCGGGCGGCGTCCGCCGGGGGCACGCCGTCGAGCGTGAGCGACCGCATGGACATGAGGCGCGCCAGGTCGGCCGTGCTGTACCGGCGGTGCGCGCCCGCCGTGTGCTCGGACGGGCCGAGCCCGTAGCGGCGGTCCCAGGTGCGCAGCGTGGCGGGGGCGACCCCGAGGCGCGAGGCGACGGCGGCGACGGTGAGGATCGGCCCGTCGAGGTCCAGCGCCTCGGTCGTGCCGTCGTCGGGGCCCCGCCCGGCGTCGCCGGTCGGCTCCTCGTCCTCGCTGTGCTGCATCTCGTCCGTCTCGTCCCCGCCGTCCGTCCCGCGGCCCGTCCTCGATTGTGCCGGGGATCTGGCGCGGTTTCCAGCGGCGGCGGACCGGACCGCGCCAGCAGTACGCGACGTGCCGAGCAAACCGCGCCACGAATCGCGCCAGCCCTGATGGGACGACTGAAGCGATTCGCCGTGAACCGATTCGCGACACGGTCTTGAACAACTGCTGGCGCGGTTGTACTGTCCTCATCAGTGCAGTTCAGCCGACGCACCAGGGACCTCGGTCCCAGGGAACGGTCGCCGGCGGGACCGCCCCCGCACGTCATCAGAACGGCGCCACCGCGCCGAGTGGATGGAGGACCCCCATGGCCGAGATCTCCCGCCTTCCGGGACCCGTGATGGAGCTCTGGGAGTGGCAGTACGAGGGCGCGTGCCGCGACGCCGACCAGGACCTGTTCTTCCACCCGGAGGGCGAGCGGGGCGCCGCGCGCCGGCGCCGTGCCGAGGCGGCCAAGGCGATCTGCGCGACCTGCCCGGTCATCAACGAGTGCCGCGAGCAGTCGCTCGCGGTCCGCGAGCCGTACGGCGTCTGGGGCGGCCTCTCCGAGGACGAGCGCACCGCCGTCCTCGCCGAGCGCGCCGGCCGGACGACCCACCAGGCGATCTGAGCCGCGAGTCGTCCGAGCCGCCCGGCGGCCCGGACGCCGCCACCTGAGCGTGGCGACCGAGCGCGGTGCGACACCGCGCGGTCGCCGTCCACGAGCGACGGGGCCCCTCCGCATGCGGGGGGGCCCCGTCGTGCTGCCCGGCCCGCGCCCAGCCGCGGGAGGCGCGCCGCCGACCGCGCCCCGACCGCTCGGCACGCCCGCCTGCGCGCGCCGAGCGGGTGCTCGGCACGTCGAGCGAGCAGCCGGCGACGACGCGCTCGACGTGTCGGTCGCACTCTCGACGGCGGGACCGGCCCGCGCACGCGCAGGCGCCGGACGCGACGAGGGCCCCCTCCGTCCGCGGAGGGGGCCCTCGTCAGGCGTCCGCCGGCCTCACGGGCCGGCGGGGGACGTCACTTGGTGACGACCGCCAGGATGTCGCGCGCGGAGAGGATGAGGTACTCCTCGCCGTCGTACTTGACCTCGGTGCCGCCGTACTTGCTGTAGATGACCTTGTCACCGACCGCCACGTCGAGCGGGACGCGGTTGCCGTTGTCGTCGATGCGACCCGGACCCACCGCCAGGACCTCGCCCTCCTGGGGCTTCTCCTTGGCGCTGTCCGGGATGACGAGACCGGAGGCGGTCGTCTGCTCCGCCTCGAGCGTCTTGACGACGATCCGGTCCTCGAGCGGCTTGATGGAGACCGACACAGCGGACCTCCCCTTCGCGTGTGAGTGCTGCCTGATGTCCGTTGTCGCCCCGTCGGTCCAGCCGTCGTCGCGGGTGCCGGCCGAACTGCGGTGCGCTGGCACTCCCACGAGGAGAGTGCCGATCAGCACTCTAGGAACCCGTTAGCACTCGGTCAAGGCGAGTGCCAGCGTCCGGGGGGTCCGACGTCACATCCGTCCGCCCCCGTCGCGGCGCCGGACGCCGGGCCGCGGCGCCGTGCGAGGATCGCGGGATGGACGCGTCCGGCCTCGCCAAGCTGCTCAGCCCCGAGGGCTGGGCCCTGCTGTCCGCCCTCCCCCCGTACGACGAGCGGCACGCGATGGCCCTGTCCGAGCGGCTGCGCAAGGACGGGTTCGACGCGGACCTGGTGGCGGCCGCGCTGACCCAGTCGCGGCTGCGCGCGAAGGCCCACGACAAGCTCGGCGAGTTCGCCGACGGCATGCTGTTCACCCCCGCGGGCCTGGAGCAGGCCACCCGGCTGGTCGTCGCCGCGCGGCACGCCCGCCGGTACGCCGCCGCGGGCGTCACCCGCGTCGCCGACCTGACCTCCGGCCTCGGCGCCGACGCGATGGCGTTCGCCGGGGTGGGGCTGCGGGTGCTCGCGGTCGACGCCGACGAGACCACCGCCGCCCTGGCCACGATCAACCTGCGCGCGTTCCCCGAGGCGGAGGTCCGGCACGGCGACGGGCTGGCGGTCGACCTCGCGGCCGAGGGCGTCGACGGCGTGTACGCCGACCCCGCGCGCCGGACGTCGGGCGGAAGCCGGGTGTTCGACCCCGCGGCGTACGCCCCGCCGCTGGACGACGTCCTCGCGATCCGGGAGCGCGTGCCCGCGCTGGGCCTCAAGCTCGGCCCGGGGGTGCCGCACAGCGCGCTGCCGGACGACGCCGAGGCGCAGTGGGTGTCGGTCGACGGCGACGTCGTGGAGCTCGGCCTGTGGTTCGGCCCGCTGGCCCCCGAGGGCCCCGGCCGGTCGGCCCTGCTGCTGGGTGCCGCCGGCGGGTCCGCCGTGCTGCGCGCCGCCGCCGACCGCACCCGGGCCGAGGTCGGGCCGGTCGGCGCCTACCTCTACGAGCCCGACGGCGCCGTGATCCGCGCCGGCCTGGTCGCCGAGGTCGCCGCCGAGGTGCAGGGACGGCTCGTGGACAGCACGATCGCCTACGTGACCTCCGACGCGCTGCACGCGACCCCGTTCGCCACGGCCTACCGCGTGCTCGACACCCTGCCGTTCGGCCTCAAGCGGCTGCGGTCCTACCTGCGCGAGCGGGGCGTGGGGTCGCTGACGATCAAGAAGCGCGGCACCGCGGTCGTGCCCGAGCAGCTGCGCCGCCAGCTCGACCTCCGCGGGACGGCCGCCGCGACGATCGTGCTCACCCGCGTCGCCGGCCAGCAGCAGGTGCTGCTCGTCGAGCCCGTCGGCGCCGCCGCGTGACCACCCCGGCCCGGCTGCCGTTCGCGCGGTCCGAGCGGTCGACCGTCGGCATCGAGTGGGAGCTCGCGCTCGTCGACGCCGACTCCGGGGACCTGCGCCAGGTCGCGAGCACCGTCCTCGACGCGGTCCGGCCCGCGGGCGCCGCCGAGCACCCCGCGATCAAGCAGGAGCTGCTGCTCAACACCGTCGAGGTCGTGTCCGGGGTCTGCCGGACCGTCGGAGAGGCGGGCGCGGACCTGCAGCGCGCGGTCGACGAGGTGCGGACCGTCACCGACCCGCTGCGCGTCGAGCTGATGAGCGCGGGGACGCACCCGTTCGCACGTTGGGCCCAGCAGAAGGTCACCGACAAGCAGCGGTACGCCACCCTGATCGACCGGACGCAGTGGTGGGGCCGGCAGATGCTGATCTACGGCGTGCACGTGCACGTCGGCGTCGAGGACCGGGACAAGGTGCTGCCGATCTCCCGCGCCCTGCTGACCACGTTCGCGCACCTGCAGTCGCTCTCCGCGTCCAGCCCGTTCTGGGGCGGCAAGGACACCGGGTACGCGTCGAACCGCGCGCTCATGTTCCAGCAGCTGCCGACCGCCGGGCTGCCCTTCCAGTTCGAGCGCTGGGACCAGCTCGAGGCCTACGTCGGCGACATGCTGCACACCGGGGTCATCGACGCGTTCGACGAGGTGCGGTGGGACGTCCGCCCGTCCCCGCGGTTCGGCACGATCGAGGCCCGGATCTGCGACGGCTCCCCCAGCCTGCTCGAGGTGACGGCCCTCGCCGCGCTCACGCACTGCCTCGTCGAGCACTTCTCCACGCTGCTCGACCGCGGCGAGGAGCTGCCGACGATCCCGCCGTGGTTCGCGCAGGAGAACAAGTGGCGCTCGGCGCGCTACGGCATGGACGCCATCATCATCACGAACGCGGCGGGCGACGAGGAGCTCGTCACCGACGCCGTCGCGCGGCTGCTGGTCGACCTGGAGCC
The DNA here is from genome assembly GCF_058792015.1 of Cellulomonas sp. EB106-03-03-XG116. NCBI lineage: Bacteria > Bacillati > Actinomycetota > Actinomycetes > Micrococcales > Cellulomonadaceae > Cellulomonas > Cellulomonas sp. EB106-03-03-XG116. The sequence continues at coordinate 6,151 of NZ_JBYTEP010000085.1, read as the reverse complement.
GGTCGCCGAGCGGCTGGGCTGCGCGGCCGAGCTCGACGCGGTGCGGGTGATCCTGCGCAAGGGCGCGTCCTACCAGCGGCAGCGCGCCGTGGCCCGGCGGAACGCGGGCGAGCTCGACGCGGTGGTGGCGTCGCTGGTCGCGGAGATGCGGGCGGGCCGGCCGCTCTGACGCCGGCGCCGCCCCGCGGCGGGGCGCGCCTCAGACCGTGACGGTCTCCAGCGGCATCGTCGAGTCGACGCCGATCGCGAAGTCCGACGCCGGCAGCCCGCGGCGCACGACCGCGGCGCCCAGCGCGGCGATCATCGCGCCGTTGTCCGTGCAGTACCTGATCGGCGGGATGCGCAGGTCGATCCCCGCCGCGGCGCACCGCTCGGCGGCCATGTCCCGCAGCTGCGAGTTCGCCGAGAACCCGCCGCCGACCACCAGGGTGTCGACACCGTGCTCCCGGCACGCGGCGATCGTCTTGCCGGTGAGCACGTCGGCCACCGACGCCGCGAACGACGCGGACACGTCCTCGAGCGGGATGTCCTCGCCCGCGTCCTCGCGCGCCTCGACCCAGCGGGCCACGGCGGTCTTGAGGCCGGAGAACGAGAAGTCGTACGCGTGCTTCGCCTGGTCCTTCGCCGCCGTGAGCCCGCGCGGGAACCGGATGGCCGTCGGGTCGCCCTCGCGCGCCAGCCGGTCGATGTGCGGGCCGCCGGGGTAGGGCAGGCCGAGCAGCCGGCCGACCTTGTCGAACGCCTCCCCCGCCGCGTCGTCGAGCGTCGAGCCGAGCTCGTGCACCCCGGTCACGACGTCGTCGATCAGCAGCAGGCTGGAGTGCCCGCCGGACACGACGAGCGCCATGACCCGGTCGGGGAACAGGCCGTGCACGAGCTCGTCGACGGCCGCGTGGCCGATGACGTGGTTGACGCCGTACAGCGGCTTGCCCAGGCCGTAGGCGAGCGCCTTCGCGGCGGCCGTGCCGACGGTGAGCGAGCCGACGAGGCCGGGCCCGGCGGTGACGGCGACCGCGTCGACGTCCGCGAGCGTGACCCCGGCGGTGCCGAGCGCGCGCTCGATCGTCGGGATCATCGCCTCGAGGTGGGCGCGGGAGGCGATCTCGGGGATGATCCCGCCGAACCGCGCGTGCTCGTCCATGGAGGATGCGACGGCGTCGACCAGGAGCTCGCTGCGGTCGGCGTGGGCGCGGACCAGGGCGACCCCGGTCTCGTCGCAGGACGTCTCGATCCCCAGGACGAGGGGCGCTTCAGGCATGCCCCGATTCTAGGCCGCGCGCCGGGCCGCCCTCGCGCGGGCGGTGTGACACGGTTCACCCAGGCAACCGGGATGACCGGCCGGTCGTTGCGCATTCAACCGTTCATGAGCATCGACACCGCACCGTCGTCCGCCGCCGCCGACCTCCGCGTCCCGCAGGAGATCGTGGACCTGGTGTTCCGGGACGCCCGCACCGTCAACACGTTCAGCGACGGCGAGGTCACCGACGAGCAGGTCCGGGCCGTCTGGGACGTCGTCCGCTGGGGCCCGACCGCGATGAACTCCCTGCCGCTGCGCCTGCTGCTCGTCCGCTCGGGCGAGGGCCGCGAGCGCCTCGTCGACCACATGAACGAGGGCAATAAGGCCAAGACCCGGCGCGCCCCGCTCAGCATCGTCGTGGCCGCAGACGTCGACTTCCACGAGCAGCTCCCCCGCCTGGCCCCGCACATGGCCGGGGCGCGGGACAACTTCGCCGGCGTCGAGGACGTCCGCGCGCGGATGGCCCGCGACAACGCGTTCCTGCAGGCGGGCTACCTGATCGTCGGCCTGCGCGCCGCGGGGCTGCACGTCGGCCCGATGACCGGCTTCGACGCCCCCGGCCTGGACGCCGACCTGCTCGCCGGGTCGGGCTGGCGCTCGATCATGGTGCTCAACGTGGGCAGCGCCCCGGAGGACGTCGAGGGCTTCGGCATGCCGGCCTCGCACCCGCGCCAGGGCCGCCTCGACTTCGAGGACGTCGCGCGCACGGTCTGACGTCGCACGCCGCCCGCCTCCCCGGGCGGCCGCGCACGAGGGCCCCGCACCGGCTCGTCCGGGCGGGGCCCTCGTCGCACCGCGGGCCCGGGGCTCAGGCCTTGCGGCGCATCGTCCAGGCGTCGACGTTCTCGGGCTGGTAGTAGCCCTTGCGCCGGCCGAACCGCTCGAAGCCCGCGCGCTCGTACAGCCGGAGCGCCGGCTCGTTGTCGACCCGCACCTCCAGCAGCACGTCGCCCGCGCCGAGCTCGCGCGCGTGGTCGAGCAGCGCGTCCAGCAGCATCCGACCGACCCCGCGGCCCTGGGCGTCCGGGCGGGTGCCGACGGTCATCACCTGGCCGTCGTAGCCGTCGAACCACAGGCCCGCGTAGCCGACCAGCTCGCCCGACGCGCGGTCCTGCGCGCCGACGTACCAGCGGCCGAGGCCGGTGATCTCCTCGGCGAGCGACACGCGGGACCAGGCGCCCGCCCCGAACAGCGCCTCCTCCATCTCCTCGAGCGCGTCGAGGTCACCGGGGACGAGCGGCCGGAGCAGGACGTCCGCGGTGCCGTCGCCGGGGGGCTGCGACGCAGGGCCGCCCGGGGCCGCGGCCCCGTCGTGCGCGCCGTCCCCGGGCGACGTCACGCCCGGGCCCGCTTCGCGGCGGCCGGCGGCACGGCGTCCGGGCGGCGCAGGTACAGCGGCTCGGTCGGCAGCACCAGCCCCTCGCCGCCGACCGCGAGCCGCGCGAGCGCGACGCGGGCGAGGTCCGCGGCGTCGACGGCGTCCGGGGTGCCGGCGACCGGCGGCAGCAGCTCGGGGTACAGCGCGGTGCCCGGCCCGACGAGCAGCAGCCCGTCGAGCCCCTGCTCCGCGACCGCGGCCGGCGTCGCCACGCCAGGGCCCTCGACCGCCTCGACGGACGGGGCGGAGCCCGCGCCGACGACCGCCCGGTACCGGGCCCAGTAGACCTCCTTGCGGCGCGCGTCGGTCAGGACCAGCACCTCCCGGCCGTCGAGGTCCGGTCCGGCGCCGGACGCCGCGGCCGCGACCGTGGCCAGCGCCAGCGCGTCGAGCGAGGACACCCCGTGCACCGGGACGCCGAGCGCCAGGCCCAGCGTGCGCGCGGTGACCAGGCCGACGCGCAGGCCGGTGAACGGCGCCGGGCCCGTGCCGGCCACCACGGCGGCCAGGTCCGTGCGGGCGACGCCCGCCTCGGCCAGCACCTCGTCCAGCAGCGGGGTCAGGGTCTCCGCGTGCCGGCGGGCCTCGCCGGTGGACCGGGTGGCCAGGGTGCGGCCGGCGTCGTCGACGACGGCGGCGGACGCGGCGGCGGAGGTGTCGAGCGCGAGGACGGGCACCGGTGGGGTTCCTTCGGGGATCGGGGATCGGGGATCGGGGGTCGGGGTCGGGCGTCGGCGGGTCGCGGCGGGCCGACCGCGGGGTCGGCGCGCGGCGGCGCCGGTCGTCAGGCGGAGGGCGCGCCGGGCAGCGCGACGCCGCGCCACCGGTCGCCGCGCGCCCGCACCGTGACCGCGCGCACGCCGGCGGCGGCGTCCTCCGCGTGCTCGGCGTGCGGGGCGCCTCCGGCGGCGTCGGCGCCGCGGGGGCGGCGCAGCGCCACCTCCAGGCGGTCGTCGGCGAGCGACTCGACGAGCCCCTCGCCCCACTCGACGACCGTCACCGACTCGTCGAGCGAGGTGTCCAGGTCGAGCGCGTCGACCTCGTCCAGCGAGCCCAGCCGGTAGGCGTCGACGTGCACCAGGGTGGGGCCGGTCGCGCCGTCGGGCCGCGGGAGGGGCGGGTGCACCCGCGCGATCACGAACGTCGGCGACGCCACCGCGCCGCGCACGCCGAGCCCGGTGCCGATGCCCTGGGTGAGGGTCGTCTTCCCCGCGCCGAGGTCGCCGGTCAGCACGACGAGGTCGCCCGCCCGCAGCAGCCCCGCGAGGGCCTCGCCGTACGCCCGGGTCGCGTCCGCGTCCCCCAGGTCCACCGTCACCTCGGCGACCGTCGCGGTCGCCCCGTCCTGCTCGCTCACGCCACTCCCTCCGCGACGCGCGTCGCGCCGCTCGCCGGGACCTCCCGGCCGCCGTCCACGTACACCCGCGGCACCCGGGCACCGAGCCGGGTCACGATCTCGTAGCTGATGGTGCCCGCCGCGTCCGCCCAGTCCTGCGCCGTCGGCCCGCCGTCCGCGCCGGTGCCGAACAGCACCACGCGGTCCCCGGCCTGCTCGGTCGCGCCGGGTCCGAGGTCCACCATCACCTGGTCCATGCAGACCCGCCCCGCGATCGCCAGGCGCCGCCCGCCGACGCCCAGCGGCGCACCCGGGGCGCCGTCCTCGCCCGACGCGTGCCGCGGCACTCCGTCCGCGTAGCCCAGCGGCACCACGCCGACCACGGTGTCGCGCGGCGTCACGTAGTGGTGGCCGTACGACATGCCGTGCCCGGCCGGCAGCCGCTTGACGTTCGCGAGCTCGGCCTCGACCGTCATCGCGGGCACGAGCCCGAACCGCTCCGGGCCGCCGAGCTGCGGCACCGGCGTCAGCCCGTACAGGGCGATGCCCGGGCGCACCAGGTCGAGGTGCAGCTCCGGGTCCGTCAGCGTCGAGGCGGAGGCGGCGATGTGCCGCACCTCGAACCGGGCTCCCCGGGCCTCGGCGTCCGCCGCCGCGGCGCGCAGCGCGTCGCCCTGGGCGTGCAGGCTCGGGTGGCCGGGCTCGTCGGCGAACGCCAGGTGCGACCAGATGCCGACCAGGCGGACCACGCCCTCGGCCTCGAGCCGCAGCGCCTCGTCGACGACGGCCGGCAGGTCCGCCGGGGTCAGCCCGTTGCGGCCGAGGCCCGTGTCGACCTTCACGTGGATCCGGGCGGTGCGGCCCGTGCGGCGGGCCGCGTCGGCCACCTCGCGCAGCGCCCACGGCGCGGCGACCGACAGGTCGACGTCCGCGGCCACCGCCTCGGCCAGCGGCGCCCCCGGGGCGTACAGCCAGGTGAGCACGCGCGCGGTGACGCCACCGGCGCGCAGGGCCAGCGCCTCGGACACCTGCGCCACGCCCAGCCAGGTCGCCCCGCCCTCGACCGCGGCGCGCGCGACCGGGAGCAGCCCGTGCCCGTAGGCGTCCGCCTTCACGACCGCCATGAGCTGCGCCGTCGGGGCGAGGTCGCCCAGGGTCCGCGCGTTGGCACGCACGGCCCCGAGGTCCACGACCGCCCGCGCGGGAAACCTGCTCACGCCCCCAGTGTCCCACCGGCGCGCGGGTGCCTCGCGCGGGGGCGCGCGGCGCGGCCGGTCAGTCGACCGTGACGACCGCGTCCGCCCGGGCCCGGGTCGCCGCCACGAGGTCGGCGTTCCGCTGGTCCGGCCCGTGCGTCCACGCGTACGCGGCGGCCGCCGGCTTGCCGAACAGCTCGTGCCGGGCGACCAGCCGCTCCGCCCGCACCTCCTCGGGCAGGTCGACGAACCAGCAGGCGTCCAGCAGCTCGCGGACCGGGGCGAACCCGTGCTGGTCGAGCAGCAGGTAGTTGCCCTCCGTGATCACGAGCGGCACGTCCGCGGGCACGCCGATCGCCCCGGCCACGCCGTTGCGCAGGTCGCGGCGGTACTCCGGCGCGTACACCGTCTCCCCCGGCACCGGCGCGCGCAGCCGCCGCAGCAGCGCGACGTAGCCGGCCGCGTCGAACGTGTCCGGCGCGCCCTTCCGGTCCGCACGCCCCAGGCGCTCGAGCTCGGTCTGCGCGAGGTGGAACCCGTCCATCGGCACCACGACGCACCGGCCCGGGAACGCCGCGAGGATCTGCGCGCTCAGCGTCGACTTGCCGGCGCCGGGCGCACCCGCGATCCCGAGCAGCCGGCGCGCCGGGGCCGTCGTCGTGCCCGGCGCGTCGAGCAGCGCCGCGACCCGGCGCCGCAGGTCGTCCCGGAGCGGGGCGTCGGCGGGCGGGGCGGACGGGGCGGGCGGGCGCAGGGCGTCCGGGCCGGGGCCCTGGGGGCCCGTGCGGTGCGCGCGGTCGTCGGGGTGCCCGTCGGCGGTGACGGTCGGGGTCTCAGCCACGCAGCAAGCCTGCCACGGTCGCCGGGACCGCGTGCGCGACGCCCAGCGCCGTCACCGGCCCGCCCGGCACCGCCGTCTCCGCCGCCCGGCCGTGCACCAGCGC
>NZ_JBYTEP010000084.1:0-10829 GCF_058792015.1 Cellulomonas sp. EB106-03-03-XG116 | reverse complement strand
TCTGACGGGCCGGCGTTCGAGGTCCACCTGACCCCCGGCGTGCCGGTGCCGCCGCAGCCGAAGCGGTCGTGGAACGGCGCGCTGTTCATGGACCGGGACGGTCTGGTCCTCGCGCGCCCGGTCGAGCCGATCCCGGTCGCCACCCTCACCCCGTTCGACGACACCACCGCGCACCCCGTGCCCGACCCGGACGCCGCTCCCGACCTGCGCCACCCCGCTCCCCCGCGCGGAGCACCAGACGGACCGACCGGGACTCGGACCGATACCGAGGCCGACGGCAGGACCGCGACCGAGGTCGAGACCGGCACCGAGACCGGGGTCGACACCAGGACCGTCGCCGTCGCCACCGCGCCCGGCGCACCGACCGGAACCACCTCCGGCGCGCTGACCAGTGCCACCGCGCCCGGCGCGTCGACCGGAGCCACCGCGCCCGGCGCACCGACCGGAGCCACCTCCGGCGCGCTGACCGTTGCCACGGCGCCTGGCGCACCGGCCGGGGCCACCGCGCCTGCTCTCGCGCCCACCGGCGCCGCGCCCGCCCGACGCGCCTGCACCCGTTGCGCAGGCCGCCCGGGCGCCGAGGTCCGCATCACCATGCCCGCCTCGACCCTGCTCGGCCTGGACGACCAGCCCGCCCACCTCGACGGGCACGGACCCATCGACGCCGTGCAGGCCCGTGCCCTGGCGATCGGCGGGGTCTGGCAGCGGATCGTCACGGACCCGCTCACCGACCGGGTGCTGGACGTCGGTCGCGAGCGATATCGACCACCCGCCGCCCTGTCCGAACTCGTCCGCACCCGCGACAAGACCTGCGCCGCACCCGGGTGCAGGGTCCCGGCCTGCGGCTGCGACCTCGACCACACCACGGAGTTCCACCCCCAGCCCGGTGCCAACCCCGACGCGCCCCTGGGGCGGACAGACGCGGACAACCTCGGCCCCCTGTGCCGCCGGCACCACCGCCTCAAGACCGACGGCGGCTTCCGGCTGCGCCAGACCGGACCCGGCCTGTTCGAGTGGATCACCCCGACCGGCCACCGGTACCTCACCCGACCCGGCACCGGGCAGTCCCACGACGCCACCGCCGACCCACACGACGAGCCGCCCCCGTTCTGAGCGACAGGTCGCCCGCCGTAGCCGGCTCGCGCAGCCGCGCCGGGCCACGACGCCCCGGGCGTCGCGCTCAGGACGCCGCGCGCACACGGTCGCCCTCACGACGCCGCGCGTGGAACGCCGCACCCGCGGGGTTCGACCGTGCGACCGTGCGACCGCGCGACCGCCGCGACCCGTGTCGGTGCCCTCGGGCACCATGTCCCCATGCCCGACTACGTCGCCCACCTCACCGTCCCCGACGTGCCCGACGACGAGACGCGCGCCGGCATGGCCGACGCTCTCGGCGCGCTGCGCGACGACGCCCCGGACGGGTTCACCGGCGGGCGGGTGACCTTCGACCTGCGGGGCGAGGCCCCGGATCTGGAGACGGCCGTCCGCGCCGCGAACACGCACGCGGCGGAGATCCTCGACGACCTGGCGTGGGAGGTCGACGTCGAGGTCCTCGGCTGACCTCACGAACCTCGGCGCAGGTCACGAGCCTCCTCCGCTCACGTCGCGACTCACAGGTCACGTGACCTCCAGCGTCACGTCACGACCCTCGGATCACGTCACGGCCCCCAGGTGACGTGACGCCCAGCGTCCAGCCACGACCTCACCTGGCGTGACCCCCGAGTCACGTCACGACGCTCGGCCGACCTCTCGGCCCCCGGCTCACGTCGGGCCCTCAGCTGACGTCGAGGCCGGGGGCACGTGCTCGGCCTCGCCGAACCCACCGACACGCCCCCCGTCCGCGCGGTCCCGAGCGTCGCCGACCCCCGCATCCGACCCGCTCAGTTGCCCCGCCGCCGCTGCGGGTCGCCGACGCGCTCCCCCCGGTGCTCGGCGACCCGCAGCGGCGGCCCGCTCCTGGTCCGGGAGGACGCCGTCCCGGGGACGGCCGACGCCCTGCGCTGGGTGGTGGTCCGTGCGCAGGGCGTCGGGGGCGGGGCGCTGGTCTACGGGTGGGTCGGGCTGGGCGGCGTGCGCCCGGTGACCGCGTTCCCCGTCGACGCGTCCCCGCGGTGGCTCCGCGAGACCGGGTCCCTCCCCCCGGTCCCGCGGTACGACGTGCTGGTGCCCTGAGGGCCGGCCGTCAGCGCGGGCCGTCGGCGGGGTCGGCCGGCGGCTGCGGGGTCGTGGGCGGGGCCGGCGCGGCCGGCGCGGCCGGCGCGGCCGGCGGCTGCTCGCCGTAGCCCGGGTACGGCTGCGCGTACGGCGCCTGCTGCGGCGCCGGGTAGCCCTGCGGCCGCGCGCCGGGGAACGCCTGCGCGTACGCGTTCGGCCCGTGCACGCGGGCGACCCAGTCCTCGCCCGGCATGAAGATCCACAGCAGCGGGTAGATCAGCAGCGGGCTCCCCGGCAGCACGATCAGCACGATCAGGAACAGCCACCGCATGGGCCAGGCGTCGATGCCGAACCGCCGCGCGAGCCCGGCGCAGACGCCGCCCAGGACCCGGCCGTCCAGCGGCCGCACCAGGCCGCTCCGCCACAGGGACTCGTAGATGCCGGTCATCGTCGTTCTCTCCCGTCGTGCTGCGCGTGCGCCGCGGTGCTCCGCGACACCCCCTACGGTGCCGGTCCCGGTCACGCGGCACATCCGGGACGGACCCTGGCCGGACCCTGAACCGCACCCTGACCGGCGCCGCGCGCGCCCCGGAGCGCCCGGGCGATCAGGCCCGCCGCACCCGCACGCCCGCGTCGGTCACCTCGAACCGCACCGCGGACAGGTCGTCGACCACCAGGTCCACCCCGCCGCCCGGCCCCGCGACCTCGGTGGTGCGCAGCGCGAGCACCGCGGCTCCCGCCGCACGGCCGGACCGGATCCCGGACTCGGCGTCCTCGACCACCAGGCAGCGCCGGACGTCGACGCCGAGGCGAGCGGCGCCCGCGCGGTACGGCTCGGGGTCGGGCTTGCCGCGCTCGACGTCGTCGGCGGTGACCACGGTCGCCGGGGCCGGCAGGCCGACCGCCGCGATCCGGGCGGCGGCCAGGCGCGCGCCGCAGGAGGTCACCACGGCCGCGCGGCCCGCCCCGCCGGCCGACCCGCTCAGCGCCGCGAGCGCCTCGACCGCGCCCGGCAGCACCTCGATGCCCTCGGTGTCGGACACCTCCAGGTCGACCACCCGGGCCAGGGCCGACGCCCGCTCCGCCGGGTCCCGGTCCGCGAGCAGCAGGTCGAGGATGTCCCGCGCCGGCACGCCGTGGTGGCGGAACGGCGACAGGTCGTCGGTGGGCATCCCGAACTCGCCGGCGAGCCGGAGCCAGCACCGCTCGACCGAGCGCGTGGACGAGATCAGGGTGCCGTCCATGTCGAACAGGACGGCGTCGAACACCTCGTCGAGCACGTCGCGCGCGGGGGCGGGGCGGGGGTCGGTGGTGGCGGTCGTCATGCCCCGAGCCTCGCACGACGGCCCGGGGCGGGGCGCGCCCGGGCACCTCAGGGCCGCCTCAGGCCGACCTCAGCCCGTGCGGCACCGCCTCAGACCCGCCTCAGGCCGACGCCCGCCGCGACCGGTCCCGCGGACTGGTCGGTCGACCGATCCGGCGCCCCCGGCCTCAGGACCAGTGTGGTTCGTGCCGGGAGGGACCCGGCACGCCACCGCCGGACCGGCGGGGCACGCACCGCAGGGAGACCGACATGGACACCATCTGGGGCCCGGCGCTCGACGCCGAGGTGGCCTACCGCCAGGAGGTCGTCCGCGCGGCCGTGCGCGGGTCCGACCTGGGCTGGCGCTGGCGGCGGCGGCGCCGCTGATCCGCCGACGGCAGAAGGAGGGGACGCGTGTCGGTGGAGGCTGGGACCATCGACCTCATGAACCGGTCGGTGGGACGCGCGCCCTTCGTCGCCCGCGACGAGGAGGTCGCCGCGCTGCTCGCGGCCGTCGAGCGCGCGGGGGCCGGCGAGCCGGGCCTGGTGCTGCTGGGCGCGGACGCGGGGGTCGGCAAGACCCGGCTGCTCACGCACACCGCGCGGCTCGCGGCGGCGCGCGGCGCGACCGTCGTCATCAGCCACTGCGTCGACCTGGGCGAGATCGGCCTGCCGTACCTGCCGTTCGCGGACGCGCTGCACCAGGTCGTCGACGCGGACTGCCCCGGCGTCGCGGATGTCGTGGCCGCGCGGCCCGCGCTGCGCCGGTTGCTGCCGTCGGCCGCCGCGGGGTCGGCGGACCCGGTCCGCACCGGCGCCGACGAGCAGGCCGAGCGCCTGCAGCTGTTCGAGGGCGTGGCCGCGGCGCTCGCCGCGGCGGGGACGCCCCGGCGGCCGCTGGTCCTGGTGCTCGAGGACCTGCACTGGGCGGACTCGTCCAGCCGCGACCTGCTGCGGTTCCTGGTGGCCCGGCTGCGCGCCGAGCCGGTGCTGCTCGTGGGCTCCTACCGTGCGGACGACCTGCACCGCCGGCACCCGCTGCGGCCGGTGCTCGCGGAGCTCGGTCGGCACCCGCGGGTCGAGCGGCTCGACCTGCGGCCGTTCACCCCGGACGAGCTGCGCGCGTTCACCACGGGGCTCGCGGGGCAGCCCCTGCCCGAGGCCGCGCTGCGCCGCATCCAGCGGCGGTCGGAGGGCAACGCGTACTTCGCCGAGGAGCTGACGGAGGCCCGCGGCACCGGCGCCGACCTGCCGGGGACGCTCGCCGACGTGCTCCGGGCACGCCTGGAGTCGCTCGACCCGGAGGTGCAGCGGCTGGTGCGCGCGGCGTCCGCCGCGGGCCGGCGGGTCGCCGAGCCGCTGCTGCGGGCGGTCGTCGCGGGCACCGCGGACGACCCGGACCGGCACGCGGCGTTCGACGCGGCGCTGCGGGACGCCGTCGCCCACCACGTGCTGGTCGGCGAGGACCGCCGGATCGCCTTCCGGCACGCGCTGCTGGCGGAGGCGGTGTACGCCGACCTGCTCCCCGGCGAGCAGGTCGCGCTGCACCGGGACTACCTGCTGGCCTCGGCGGCCGACCCGGCGCTCGCCACCCCCGCGGAGCGCGCGCACCACGCGCTGCTGTCCCACGACAACCGGCTCGCGCTGCTCGCGTCCCGGGACGCCGCGCGGGAGGCCGGCCGGGTGCTGGCGCCGGCGGAGGAGCTGCGGCACCTCGAGACCGTGCTCCGGCTGTGGCCGGGCGTGCCCACCGCCGCCGACGACCTCGGGGAGGAGCGGGTCGACGTGCTGCTCGCCGCCGCGGCGGCGGGCGGTCGGGCCGGGCTCGGGGACCGCGCGGTGGCGATGGCGCGCGAGGCCGTCGCCGCGGTCGACCCCCCAGCGCGCGACGGGAGCGACGGCGCCGGGGCACGCCGGGTCGCCGCGCTGCGCACCACGTTGGCCCGGCACCTGCTCGGCGCCGAGCGGGTCGATGAGGCGCTGCGCGAGACCGACCGCGCACTGGCGGCCCTGGCCGACCTCGACGGCACCCCCGACGCGGCCCGCGCCTGGGCGCTCGCCACGCACGCGCGCGCCGCCCTGAACTCCGACCTGGACGACCAGGCCGAGGTCTCGGCCGCCGCCGCGGTGGACGAGGCGCGCGCCGCGGGCGCGGTGGACGCCGAGGCCGACGCCCTGATCTCGCTGGCCGTGCTCGTCGTCGACGACCGCGACCGCGCCGCCGACCTGCTGACCGTCGCCCTGCACCGCGCGCGGGACGCCGGCGACACCACCACCGAGCTGCGCTGCACCTACAACCTCGCCGCGAACCGGTACTACGCCGGCCGGCTGGACGAGGCGGCCGCCACCACCGCGGCGGGGCTGGAGCTCGCCGCCCGGTCCGGGCTGACCTGGAGCGCGTACGGCGTCGAGCTGCGGCTGTTCGCCGAGATCGTCCGGTACGCCCGCGGCGACCTCACCCCACCCGCCCCGACCGCCGACCCCGGCCCGCCGCGCGCGGCGTCCGCCGTCGACGGGGTCCAGATGTATGCGGCCGTCGCGCGGGGCGACGCGGACGCGGCCGAGCGCGGGCTGTCCCTCCTGCACGGGCAGCACGACGACACGATGATCACGCTGATCGCGGGCGGGTGCGCCGTCGACGCGCTCACCTGGGCCGGGCGGCTGGACGAGGCCGTGGCCCTGGCCCACGAGCTCATCGCCGAGATCAGCCGCGTGTGGTCCGACTACTTCCTCGGCGGCATCTGGTTGTCGGCGCTCGGGATCGCCGCGCTCGCCGACCAGGCCGCCGCCGACCGGCTCGCCGGCCGGGACCCCGGGCCGCGGCTCGACCTCGGCGCGCGGCTGCTCAACCGCGCGGTCGTCACCGCCGACCGCGGCCGGCCGCGCGGCGGGCAGCTCGGCCCCGAGGGGCGCGCGTGGCTGGCGCGGGCGCACGCCGAGCACGCCCGCCTGCTCGGCGTCGCCGACCCGGACGCGTGGGCCGCCGCCGTCGCCGAGTTCGACTACGGCTACCGGTACGAGCTCGCGCGCACCCGGTGGCGGCACGCCGAGGCGCTGCTCGGCGCGGGCGACCGCGCCGCCGCGGGCGAGGCGGCCGCGGCGGCCCTCGCCGAGGCGCGGGCCGTCGGCGCCGCTCCCCTGGTCACCGCCGTCACCGACCTCGCGCGCCGCGGGCGGCTCGACGTCCCGGGCGTGGTGGCCGGCGGCACCGACGTGCTCACGGGCCGGGAGTCCGAGGTGCTGGCGCTCGCCGCCGAGGGCCTGAGCAACCGGCAGATCGGCGAGCGGCTCTACATCAGCGGCAAGACGGTGTCGGTGCACATGTCCCGCGTGCTGGACAAGCTCGGCGCCGGCGGACGGGCCGAGGCGGTCGCGATCGCGCACCGCCGGGGGCTGCTCGGCGTCTGACCTGCGGGCCCGCGGACCGGTGACGCGGGTCACCCGGGTGAATCCCGCGCACCTCAGGTGGGTCCCAGGTTCCGGGCTTACCGTGGATCCAGATCCCGCGGTCCGGACCATCGCCGCGGCGCCCGACGACCGGCCGCAGACGGCCGGCCGCACCTCCCCCCGGAACGGCGCATGTCCACCCCTGAGAACCAGCCGCACCCCATCGTGCTCGTGCACGGCACCCGCACCTCGTCGAAGATCTGGGACGACCAGGTCCGCGCGCTCACCGAGGGCGGCCACCCGACGATCGCCATCGACCTGCCCGGCCACGGCAGCCGCGCGCACGAGCGCCTGACGTTCGAGGGCGGGCTCGCCGCCATCGACGCCGCCGTGCGCTCCTGCGCCGAGCCGCCGCTCCTGGTCGGCCTGTCCCTCGGCGGGTACATGTCGCTCGCCTACGCGGCGCGGCACGAGGACCGGCTCGCCGGCGTCGTGCTCGCCGGCTGCTCGACCGACCTCAAGGGCAAGCCGCTGGGCGCCTACCGCCGCGCGTCCCGCCGGGTCGTCGACGCGCTCGGCCTGGGCGGCGGCACCTGGCACGTCGTCACCGACATGCTCAGCGCGCTGCACGGCTACACGCCCGTGCAGGACCTGCGCCGGCTCGCGCTGCCGGTGTGGCTCGTCAACGGCGCGCGGGACCCGCTCCGGTTCGGCGCCCGGCGCTACCTCGGCGCCCACCCGGGCGCACGGCAGTGGGTGGTGCCGAACGCCGGGCACGACGTGAACAGCCACGCGCCGGTCGCGTTCAACCGGATCCTGCTGCACGTCCTGCGCGATCTGGCTCAGCGCGTCCCGTTCGCCGCCCCGCGGCTGGGCTGATCTCGACGCGCCACCGTCGACGTCCCGCGGACCCACCACCCGAACCCGCCCCACCCGCCACAATGGCGGCATGACCTCGACCGACGACCGTCCCTGGGTCGCGCAGTACCAGCCCGGCGTGCCCGCCGACATCGAGCTCCCCACCGAGTCCCTGGTGGCGATGTTCGACCGCTCCGTCGCCGAGGCGGGCGACGCCCCCGCGCTCGAGTTCTTCGGGCGCCGCACCACGTACGCCGAGCTCGGCGCGCAGGTCCAGCGCGCCGCCGAGGGCCTGCGCCGGCTCGGGGTGCGGCCGCGCGACCGGGTCGCGCTGCTGCTGCCGAACTGCCCGCAGCACGTGGTCGCGTTCTACGCGGTGCTGCGCCTGGGCGCGGTGGTGGTCGAGCACAACCCGCTGTACACGTCGCGCGAGCTGCGGCACCAGTTCGAGGACCACCAGGCGCGGGTCGTCATCGCCTGGGACAAGGCGGTCGAGCAGGTGAAGCAGTTCCCCGCGGACGTCGGCGTCGACCACGTGGTGTCGGTGAACCTGCTCCGGGCGTTCCCCGCGGTGAAGCGCGCGGCCCTGTCGCTGCCCGTGCCGAGCCTGCGCGCGACCCGCCGCTCGCTCACGGCGCCCGCGCCGGGCACGATCCCGTGGGAGGACCTGCTGTCCCACGGCCCGCTCGACCCGGCGCACCCGCGGCCCGCGGTGACCGACCTGGCCGCGATCCAGTACACCTCCGGCACCACCGGCCGGCCCAAGGGCGCGATGCTCACGCACCTCAACCTGCACGCGAACGCGCTGCAGGGCGAGGCGTGGATGCACGGGGCCGAGTACCGCAGGGAGGTGTTCTACGCGATCCTGCCGATGTTCCACGCGTTCGGCATGACGCTCTACCTGACGTACGGCGTGCTCAAGCAGGGCCTGCTGGTGCTGTTCCCGAAGTTCGACACCGGCCTCGTGCTGGACGCGATGAAGAAGTCGCCGGCGACGGTCTACTGCGCGGTGCCGCCGATCTACGAGCGCACCGCGATGGCCGCGAAGGAGCGCGGGGTGTCCCTGGCCTCCTGCCGGTTCTGCATCTCCGGCGCGATGAACCTCCCCGACGCGACCGTCGAGCTGTGGGAGTCGATGTCGGGCGGCCTGCTCGTGGAGGGCTACGGCATGACCGAGTCGTCCCCCGTGGCGCTCGGCAACCCGTTCCACCCGACCCGGCGCACCGGCACGATCGGCATCCCCTTCCCCTCGACGCGGATGCGGGTCGTCGACCCCGACGACCCGACGGCGGACGTCCCGCCGGGCGAGCCCGGCGAGCTGCTGCTGCACGGCCCGCAGGTGTTCGCGGGCTACTGGAACAACCCCGACGAGACGGCCGCGACGCTGCTCCCGGGCGGGTGGCTGCGGACGGGCGACATCGTGACCGTCGACCCCGACGGGTTCACCACGATCGTCGACCGCGCCAAAGAGCTGATCATCACCGGCGGGTTCAACGTGTCCCCGTCGGAGGTCGAGGCCGTGCTCCGCGGCCACCCGTCGGTGGCCGACGCCGCCGTGATCGGCAAGCCGCTGGAGCGCGGCGGGGAGATGGTGGTCGCCGCGGTCGAGCTGGAGCCGGGCGCCGACCTGGACGAGGCGGCGCTGCGCGCGTACTGCCGGGAGCACCTGGCGGCGTACAAGGTGCCGCAGCGGGTGGTCGCGATCGAGGACACCCCGCGGTCGATGCTCGGCAAGGTGCTGCGCAAGCAGGTGCGGGAGCAGGTGCTGCCCCGGCTGTGACCGGGCCCGGCCCGACCCCTGGACGCCGCCCACCTGCACCGGGCCGCGGTGCGACGATGAGCCCGCACGTCCGCCAGAGCCGGGAGACCCGATGATCCGCAGCACCGACCACATCCTCACGAGCCAGGCCGGCAGCCTCCCGCGCACGCCGGAGCTGATCGCCGCGAACGCCGCCCGCGAGGCCGGCCAGGACGCCGGGGACCACGCCGCCCTGCTCCGGGACGCCGTCACGGACCTCGTGCGCCGCCAGGTCGACCTCGGCCTGGACGTGCCGGGCGACGGCGAGTTCGGCAAGGCGATGACCAGCGCGATCGACTACGGCGCCTGGTGGTCGTACTCGTTCCAGCGGCTCGGCGGCCTGGAGCTGCGCGACGGCGCGTCGTGGATCTTCAAGGACGTGCAGTCCGGCCCCGGCGACGTCAAGGTGACCGGGTTCGGCCGCCGCCGCGACCGCGCGGCGTTCGAGGAGGCCTACGCCGACCCGACGAGCGGCGTGTTCCACGGCGGCGACCCGAAGCCGTTCCCGACCGCCGTCGCCCCGGTGACGTACACCGGCCAGGACGCGGTGGCCGAGGACGTCGCCAACCTGCGCGCGGCGCTCGACTCCACCGGCGCGCGGGAGGGCTTCATCACCTCCATCGCCCCGGCGTCGGCCGCGCGGATGGACAACGAGTACTACGCCACGGACGAGGAGTACGTCTGGGCGCTCGCCGACGCGCTGCGCGAGGAGTACGTCGCGATCGTCGACGCCGGTCTGGTGCTGCAGATCGACGACCCGTCGATGGCGGAGAACTGGGACCAGATCACCCCCGAGCCCACGGTCGAGGACTACGTGCGGTTCACCGAGATCCGGGTCGAGGCGCTCAACCACGCGCTGCGCGGGCTGCCCGAGGACCGGATCCGCTACCACCTGTGCTGGGGCTCCTGGCACGGCCCGCACACCACCGACCTGCCGATGAAGGACA
Source organism: Cellulomonas sp. EB106-03-03-XG116 (assembly GCF_058792015.1). Classification (NCBI taxonomy): domain Bacteria; kingdom Bacillati; phylum Actinomycetota; class Actinomycetes; order Micrococcales; family Cellulomonadaceae; genus Cellulomonas; species Cellulomonas sp. EB106-03-03-XG116. Next base: position 382 of record NZ_JBYTEP010000084.1, on the reverse strand, counting down.
TCGTCCGGTCGATGCTCAAGGTGAACGCGGGGGCCTACTCGTTCGAGGCCGCCAACGTCCGGCACGAGCACGAGTGGCGGGTCTGGGAGGACGTGCAGCTCCCCGAGGGCAAGCTGATCCTGCCCGGCGTGGTGTCGCACGCGACCAACGTCGTCGAGCACCCCGAGCTGGTCGCCGACCGGATCGAGCGGTTCGCGCGCCTGGTGGGCCGGGAGAACGTCGTCGCGGCGACCGACTGCGGCCTGGGCGGGCGCATCCACCAGCAGATCGCGTGGGCCAAGCTCGAGACGCTGGTCCAGGGCGCCGAGATCGCGACCAAGCGCCTCTGGGCCTGACACCTCCGGCACGCGCGACGGCCCGGCACCCCGAGGGGGTGCCGGGC
>NZ_JBYTEP010000083.1:0-10846 GCF_058792015.1 Cellulomonas sp. EB106-03-03-XG116 | reverse complement strand
CCCCCCCCCCCCCCCCTCCCCCCCCCCCCCCCCCCCCCCCCCCCCCCCCCCCCCCCCCACCCCGGGGGTCAGTCGACCGGGAACAGCGTGAGCGTGACGGCGCCCGCGTAGCTGCCGGCCGGCGCGTCGACCGGCACGTCGAGCACCACGCCCGCGGTCAGCTCCGTGGCACCCGCACGGCCGTGCGACGCCGCGGTGGCGAGGGTCGCGGGTGTCGCGAGCCCCGTGCCGCCGGCGAGGCGGGTCGCGACGGGCGACCCGGGCGTGACGCAGTGCTTGTCGCTGATCAGGACCGGCGTCCAGCCGAGGTTGTCGGCGGTGAGCGTCGTGGCGCCCGCGACGAGGTCGCGACCCCGGCCGGACACGGTCCAGCCCCCGTCGCCGGCCTGCGCGTCGGAGCGCGAGTCGGTCACGGTGACGGTCGGCAGGGCACCCTCGAACCGCAGCCGGTCCCCGGCGTTGGCGGGCGCGCCGAGGTCGAGCCCGGAGCCGGCCACCGACATGGCCAGCACGCCGTCCGTCTGCTCCGGGCGCGGCACGGTCGCGGTGACGTCGACGGTCCCCTCGTCGCCCGCCTCGGGCTCCGTGGGATCGACCGGCGGGTCGACCTCCGGCGGGGTCTCGGGGTCGACCGGCGGGTCGACCACGCCGGGCTCCTCGCCCGCGACGTCCACGTCGATGACGTTGTAGAACGCGGCACCGGTGTCGTCGACCGTCCACGCGGCGTAGATGACGTGGTAACCGACCCGGTCCGCCGGGACGTCCACCACGTGCACGGCACCGGCGGTCGGCATCGACCCGTCGTGCTGCACGGTGCCGATCTTCTCGAACGACGCCCGGCTCAGCGGCGCGTCCTGGTCCCAGCCCGGGACCGTCATGAAGTAGTCCCACCTGGTGGTCTTGTGCGGTGCCGTGTACACCCAGCTGATCCGGTTCGGCCCGGGGGAGATCGCGTTCTTCACCCAGCGGTCCGCGGACTGCTCGTCGAGCTCGGAGAACCGCGCGTTCCCCGCGGAGGCGAGCTGCCCGTCGGCCGGGCCCGCCTCCGGGAAGCCCTTGGGGCCCTCGACGCTCTGCGGCTCGTACTGCACGCCGCCGAGGTTCGCGTTGGTGCGCAGCGCGGCCCGGGCCACCATGCCCGACTCGGAACCGCCGACGTAGCCGTGCGACCACGCGGCCGGTGCCGTGGCCAGGGCGACCGGTGCGAGCAGCGCCAGCGCCGCCCCCGTCCCCAGCGTGCGTCTGATCAGTCTCATCCTTGCGTCCTCTCCCACCGGGGGGCGTCCGGCCCGCGGCGTGCGAGGTCGAGTCGCCCCCGCTCGAACGGCCGGTGCCGGGACGGCCACGGCCTGGTCGTCGACGCTAGGGACGCCGTCGGCGAGTAGGTGTGCTGCCCCGTGGCGCACGAATGCGCACGATTTCCCGCGGCAAAGGCCTCGCGGCACGAGGTGGCTGCCTGTGCCGCCAGATGCTCGGGCCGCGCACGCGACCACCCGGACGGCGTGGAACGCCCGATGGAGTGACCGGTGCACCCGGTGATATCGCTGTACGTACCAGCAACCCGCCGGCGCGCGGGAGCGGGTCAGGCCGCGAGGTCCCACCAGCGGTCGGGCAGGCCCGGGGACACGACCACGAGGCCGTGGATCGCGGCGACCGCGGCGAGCCGCACGTCGTACGTCGCGAACCCCGTGATCCCGGGGTCCGCCAGCGCGACGCCGAGGTGCAGGGACGCGAACGGCGACAGCACGGCGGTGGTCATCGCGGCCGCGCCGACCGCCTGGTCCGAGAACCGCACGACCTCGAGCCGCTCGCCGGCGGCGTGAGCGCGCGCGCGGACGTGCGCCGGCGCCGTGGCGGCCGCGTGGCGCAGCTCGCTCAAGGACAGCGGCGTGACGAGGAGTTCCGGCTCGTGCTGCTCCGCCCACCGCTGCCAGTCCACCGAGTGGTCCGGGAACGGCAGGTAGCGCAGGAGGGCCGAGCCGTCGGCGTAGACCCGCACGCCCCGCACTGTAGCGGGGCGCGCGGGTCGTCAGCTCACGCCGCGGAGCTGCGGAGCCGCTCCATGGCGAGCTGCACCAGCTGGATCAGCGTCTGCTTGGTCGCGGTGCGCGACCGGGCGTCGGTGTAGAGCACCGGCACGTGCGCCGGGATCGCGAGCGCCTCGCGCACGTCCTCCAGGCGGTGCTTCGCCACGCCGTCGAAGCAGTTCACGCCGACGACGAACGGGATGCCGCGCGACTCGAAGTAGTCGACGGCCGGGAAGCACTGGTCGAGCCGGTCGGTGTCGACCAGGACGACGGCGCCGATCGCGCCGCGCACCAGGTCGTCCCACATGAACAGGAACCGGTCCTGGCCCGGGGTGCCGAACAGGTACAGCCACAGCGACCCCGGCAGCGCGATGCGCCCGAAGTCCATCGCGACGGTGGTCGACGTCTTGCGCTCGGTCTGGCCGCCCGCGTCGTCGATGCCGACCGAGTGCTCGGTCATCGCGGCCTCGGTGTTGAGCGGCTCGATGTCGGAGATCGACCCGATGAAGGTCGTCTTGCCGACGGCGAAGCCGCCCGCGACGACGATCTTCACGACGGTGGGCGCGGCACCCATCTCGCCGGCGTCGCCGGCGGGGCGGGCGGTGGGCACGGCAGCGGCCTGGCCGGTGGCCACGGCGTCAGAGGGCGGAAATGCCATTGAGAACACTCTCCAGGACGCTCAGGGACAGGGCGGGCGACTGACCGGTGGTGGTCTCGACCGGCGTGGACGAGTGCACGCGCACGTAGCCCGCGTCGGCCAGGTCGGACACGACGACGCGCGTCACGCCCAGGGGGAGGTGCAGCAGCGCGGACAGCTCGGCGATGGAGATGTAGCCGTGCGACGCGTGCTGCAGGATCGCCCGCTTCTCGGGCGTGAGGCCCTGGCCCGAGACGCCGGCAGGCAGCATCTCCACCAGCGCCTCGAGGGGGTAGTCGGACCGCTCGGACCGCACCCGGCCGCCGGTGAGGGCGTACGGGCGGACGGTCCTGGTCTCGAACTCGCTCTCGCTCATCGGCTACCTCACACGGTGGGAGCGCGGGTGGCGCCGTCGACGGGGAGGCTGCCGCGCATCTCGGTGATGAGCTGCGGGGTCAGCGTGGCCTCGGTCCGCGAGACGAGCATCGCCATCTCGTAGCCGATGAGGCCCACGTCGCAGGTGGCGTCGGCGACGACCGCGAGGACGGAGCCGTTCGACACGCTCATCAGGAAGAGGAACAGGTTGTCCATCTCCACGATGGCCTGCCGCACGTCGCCGGCGCGGAGCTGGCGCGCCGCCCCCCGGGTCAGGCTCGACATGCCCGCCACGATCGCCGCGAGCTGGTCGCCGCTGGTGCGGTCGAGCTGCTCGGACATGGCCATGAGCAGACCGTCGGCCGACACCACCAGCGTGTGCCGGGTGCCGGGCACGGTCCGGACGAAGTTGTCCAGGAGCCAGCCGAAGTTGGCTGCCTCGGTGCTGAGGGTGGTCACACATCCTCCTGACGTGATGCAGGCGCGGCTGCGGCTGCGGGGACGGGTGTCACCATGACGGCGACGGCGGGACGGGCTGGGAGTCGGACTCGGTGCGGGGCTGCTCCGGCTGGGCGCCGGCCTCACCCGCGTCGGAGCCGGCGAGGGCACGACGCCCCCGACGGCTGCCGGACTGGAAGCTCGACAGCCGGTCGCGCAGGCTGTCGGCGTCGCGCGCCGGAGCCGCACCCGACTCGGGCTGCGAGATCTCGGGGGCCGCCGGGATCGCGGTCGGCACGCGGCGGGTGAGCGAGCCGCCGGCCGGCACGTCGACCTGGGGCCGGTACGCGGACAGCTGGCTCAGCTCGCTCAACGCCTGCTCCTGGATGTCGGCCCGCAGGGCGAGCATCTGGGCCGCCTCCGCGTCGAGCGCGCCGGGCCGGCGGGGCTGGTCCGCGGCGGGCGCCGCCGCGGCGGCGGGCTGGGCGGACCACGACGGGGCGGGCGCCGGCTGCGGGACCGACGCGCCGTCGGGCGACCAGGACGACGCCCAGGCGCTCATGTCGCGGTGGGGACGACGCTCCGGCGCGGGTGCGCCGGGCTCGGGGGCCGGCGGCGGGACCTCGCCGCGGGTGCGGGTCGGCAGCGGGGCCGCCCCGGCGGGCTCCTGCGGTGCCCACGCGGGCTCGGCGGCCTGGGCAGGCAGCTCGGGCGACCACGCGGGCTCCGCGGGCGCGGACCAGGCGGGGGCGGCGGACCACGCGGCGGGCTGCGGCGCGACCTCGGCCGCGGGCTGCACCGGCTCGGCGGGGGCGGACGGCTCCGGGGCGGACCAGGCCGGCGCGGCGCCCGGGTAGGCACCGGCGTCCTGGGCCCCGGCCGCGGGGGCGCCCCAGCCGGGGGCCGCGGCGGGCGCGGCGGACCACGGCGCCGGGGCGGCGGGCCGGCCGGGCTCGGCGGCGCGCTGCTGCTCGCCGTCCCAGCCCGCGACGGGCTGCCACGACTGGGCGACCGACGGGCGGGTCGGCAGCGCGGCCTGGGCCGGCGCGGCGGGCTGCGGGGCGGGGACCGGGGCGGGCGCCGCGGGGGCCTGCGCGGCAGCGGGCTGCGGCGGGGCCGAGGCGGCGGGCGCCGAGGCGGCAGGGGCCGAGGTGGCCGGCCAGGCGGGAGCCGCGGCGGGGGCCGGGACGGGCGCCGGGGCGGCCTCGGCCTGCGCCGGACGGCGGCCGAACGAGAACAGGGACCGGCGCTTGCGCGGGCGGCTGCCGGCCTCGGCCGGCGCCTCGTCGCCCTGGACCAGGCTGGCGAAGTCGGGCAGCGCGGGGGCGTCCGGCGCGGGCCGGGTCTCCGCGGCGGGGGCGACCGGGGCGGGAGCCACCGGGGCAGCCGCCACCGGCGCGGCGGGCGGGATCGCGACGGGCGCGGGCGCGGCGTGGCCCTCGGGGGCCGTCGGCACCTGCGGCGCCGGGGTGGACGGCGCGGGCACCGGGGCGCCCAGGACCGCCGTGTCGTCCGCGCGGCCGACCGGGGCCACCGGCTGGTCGGCCACCGGCGCGGCCGCACCGGACCAGACGGCGGGCGAGTCCGCGGCCGCCGGGGCGACGGGCTCCGGCTCGGCGTGCGGGGCGGGCACGGTCCAGGACGGCTGCTCCGGCGTCGCCGGGGCGCCCGTCCACGAGGACCAGGCGTGCGACTCGTCGAGCGGCTCGTCGGGGGCGAGGCCGGGCACGACCAGCGGCTGCTCGGCCGGGGCGGGCTCGGCGGGCTCGTCGGGCTCGGCGACGGTCTCGGCCTCGGCCGGCGCGACCTCGGCCTGCTCCGACCGCTCCCCCGCCTCGGGCTCGGCGGCGGGCTCCTCCGCCTCGGCGACGGGCGCGGGGACGATCGGCAGGCTCGCGGTCAGCGGCGCGGACAGCGCGTCCAGCCGGGCGTGGTCGGCGGCGGAGACCTCGGGCTCGTGGTCGACGAGCTCGTCGACGATCGACCGCACCTGGGCGGGCGACGTGATCGGCGTGCGCCGCGACGGCAGGGCCGGTGCCTCGGCGGCGGGCGCCTCGGCGGACCCGGCGGCGGGCTCGTCCACGACGGGCGCCTCGTCGGCGGCCGCGGTCGGCTCGGTCGCGTCCGCGCCGTCGGCATCGGCCGGTGCCAGCGCGTCGCGACCGCGGAAGCCGGAGAACAGGCCGGCGCGCGGCCCGGCGGGCGCCGGGGCCGGGGCCTCGGGCTCGTCGACGGGCGCGGCGGGGGCGCGCGACGGCAGGCCGCCGCGGGAGGGCAGGCCGCCGCGGGACGGCAGCGGGGCCGGCTCCCCGGGGGCGGGCGCGACCAGCGGGGTCCAGCCGCCGGCCTCGGCCGCGATCTCGGGAGCCAGCGTGGCCTCGGCGGGGGCCGGCAGGACCACGTCCTGCTCCGCCGGGACGTCGGAGCGCACGGCGGGCGCGGCGGCCGGGGTCGCGTCGCCGGCGGTGCGGCGGCGCGGCAGGCCCGTCTGGGTGGCGCCGTCGGTGAGCGCGGCCAGGTCGACCGGGACGGCGACCGGCGCGTCGACGGTCGGCACCTGCCCCGTGGACGGGCCGGAGGCCCGACCGGCGGCGGGCCCGGCGAGCGCCGGGTCGTTCGCGGTGAACAGCGCGACCGGGAACCGGACGACCGCGGCCGTGCCGGACAGCTCGCCCTCGGCGCGCTCGAGGACGACCTCGGCGCCGAGGCGCTGGGACAGGCGCGCGACCACGAACAGGCCGAGGCGCTGGGCGCCCAGGGCCTCGGTGGGCGACGTCGAGGAGATCGTGGCGTTCGCGGCCGTGATCTCGTCCGCCGACATGCCCAGGCCCTGGTCGACGATCCGGACCACGACGTGGTCGCCCTCGACGCCGGTCTGCACGACGACCGGGGTGCCCGGCTCGGAGAACAGCGTCGCGTTCTCCAGCAGCTCCGCGAGCAGGTGCGCGGCGCCCAGCGCGTTGAAGCCGTGCATCAGCGGGTCGGCGTCGAGCTCGAGCTGGACGCGGTCGTACTGCTCGATCTCGGAGGACGCGGTGCGGACCACGTCGGACAGCGGCATGGCCTCGCGCAGGCGGCGGCCGGAGTCGATGCCGGCGAGCACCAGCAGCGACTCCGCGTTGCGGCGCATACGCGTGGCGAGGTGGTCCAGGCGGAACAGGTTCGCGAGGACCGCCGGGTCCTCCTCGGAGCGCTCGAGCGTGTCGATGAAGGACAGCTGGCGGCCCAGCAGCACCTGGTCCCGGCGGGCGACGTTGACGAACATCTCGGCGATGGAGCCGCGGAGGGCGGCCTGCTCGCGGGCGACCTGGATCGTCGTCGAGTTGACGTCGTTGAAGGCCTGGGCCAGCCGGCCGACCTCGTCCTGCGACTCCACCGGGATGTTCGCGAGGGTGAGGTCCGGGGTCTCGCCCGGGACGGCCACCTGCTCGACCAGGCGGGGCAGGGTCTCGCGGACCGTGCCGGCGGCCGCGGTCAGGCGGCGCATCGGGACGACGATGCCGCGGGCGACGACGAGCGCGATGAGGATCGAGAGCGCGGCCGACGCGGCCGCGATGCCACCCGTGATGACCGCGCGCTCCTGCGCCTGGCCGGCCACCACGTCGGCGCGCTCGGTGGCGGACTCGAGCAGCTCGGTGCCGACGGGGCGCAGCGAGGCGAGCTCCGCGTTGACGAGGCTGTTCCACCGGGTGGGGTCCAGCGCCGAGACGGTGAGCTCGTTGCCCGACACCATCGACAGCTGCATGGCCGTGAGGTCGGCGTCGCGCGAGCTGAGCTGGATGCCGGGGAGCCGGAGGCTGTTGGTGCGCTCGCGGGCGTCGGCCCGGGCCTGGTCCTGCACCGCGAACAGGGCCGCGAGCTCCCGCACGTCGGACGAGTTCGCGCCGTCGGCGTTCAGCACGCCGGTCGCCAGCGGCTGGGCGCGGAGCACCTGCTCGATCGTGTCGGCGATGGCGCCGTACGCGGACATGCGGCTCGCGAGGGACCGCTCCGTCAGGGTCTCGGCGACGACGACCGGCACGTCGTTGTCGGCGGACACGATGTCGGTGTAGTTGCTGTCGACCAGGGTGCCCGGGATGGAGTCGGCGTCGACGCGGTCGCGGATCTCCACGAGGCGCGTGTGCTGGTCGGTCGCCTTCTGCACGGAGTCGGACACGCGGGCGTCCAGGCTCGACAGGTCGATGTCGCGCAGCGCGATGCCGAGCGCCGCGACCGCGTCGTCCGTCGCGGACCGCGCCGCGCTCAGGTTGCCGCCGAGGTCGGCGTCGGTGACCTGCTGCACGGAGAGCGTGCGCTCCTGCTGCAGGGCCTCGGCCGCGCGGGCGTACAGCGGCATGACCGTCACGACGTCGCGGACGGTGGCGGCGGTGCGGGCCTCGCCGACGGACTGCGTGGTGATGTAGGCCGCGGTCAGCAGCAGGACGAGCACGGGCAGCGCGAGGACCGCCAGCACCTTGGTGCGGATGCCGAGCCTGCGCAGCATGTCGACCTGCCTCCCGATCCTCGCGTCCCACCTGGCCGTGCGGGCACGCCCAGGTCAAGGCACCCGTGGAGGGCCCCCGTCCGAACCTCATCGGCGCCACCGGGCCCCCACATGAGCGCATCGGGAGGATTCATCCACCCGTGTCCTGCGACGACACGGTGCGTAGGCTCGCACGATGGACGTGGTGCAGGTCAAGAGCCCGGGCGGACCCGACCAGCTGCAGGTGGTCGAGCGGCCCGACCCGGAGCCCGGTCCCGGCGAGGTGCTGGTGCGCGTGGCGGCCGCCGGGGTGAACCGCGCGGACCTGCTGCAGCGCGAGGGCAGGTACCCGCCGCCGCCCGGCGCGCCCGACTGGCCCGGCCTCGAGGTCTCGGGCGTCGTCGCAGGTCACGGTCCCGGCGTGGACACCACCGCGTGGCCGGTCGGCGCCCGGGTCGCGGCGCTGCTGCCGGGCGGCGGCTACGCCACGGCCGTGACCGTGCCGGCGGGCCTCCTGCTGCCGGTGCCGGACGACGTCGACCTCGTGGACGCCGCCGGGCTGCCGGAGGCGCTGCTCACCTCGTGGACGAACGTCGTCGACGCGGGGCGGCTCGCGGCCGGCGACGTGCTGCTGGTCCAGGGCGGGTCCGGGGGTGTCGGGTCGGTCGCGGTGCAGCTGGGCGCCGCGCTCGGCGCGCACGTCGTCGCGACCGCGGGCGGGGCGGACCGGGCGGAGCGCTGCCGGGCGCTGGGCGCGCGCACGGTGGTCGACCACCGCACGCAGGACGTCGCGGAGGCGGTGCGGGCTGCGACCGACGGGCACGGCGCCGACGTGGTGCTGGACGTGCTCGGCGCGGGCGGGCTCGCGACCAACCTGGCGGCGCTGGCCACCGGCGGCCGGCTCGTCGTGATCGGCACCCAGCGCGGGTCGCGGGGCGAGCTGGACCTGGGCCTGCTGATGGCCCGTCGCGGAAGCGTCATCGGCACCACCCTGCGCGCGCGCCCGCTCGCGGAGAAGGAGCGGATCGTCGCGGACGTGCGGGCGCAGGCGTGGCCGATGCTGTCCGACGGCCGGCTGCGCCCGGTGGTGCACGCGCGGCTGCCCCTCGACCGGGCCGCGGACGCCCACCGGCTGCTCGACTCCGGCGAGGTGTTCGGCAAGGTGCTGCTGGTCCCGTGACGGCGGCGTACCGGCCGGTGGCCGCCCAGGGGTGCCGTCCGCGCCCGCGCGCGAGAGGATGGCGCGCATGAGCGACTCCAGCACCGGCCCGCAGCGCCCCCGCGTCGTCGTGCTCGGCGGCGGCTCCGGCGACCCCGGCGAGCAGGACGGCGAGGCCCGCTCGCCCGGCGCCGAGGAGCAGCCGGACGCGGCCGAGGAGGCCACCGCCTCGGTCGGCCAGCCCGCGAAGGTGATGCGGATCGGCACGATGATCAAGCAGCTGCTCGACGAGGTGCGCAGCGCCCCGCTCGACGAGGCCGCCCGCGCCCGGCTCGCCGAGGTGCACGAGCGGTCGCTCCACGAGCTCGAGGACGGCCTCTCCCCCGAGCTGATCGACGAGCTGCACCGGATCACGCTGCCGTTCGCCGACGAGCAGACGCCGAGCGACGCGGAGCTGCGGATCGCCCAGGCGCAGCTCGTCGGCTGGCTCGAGGGCCTGTTCCACGGGATCCAGACCGCGCTGGTGGCCCAGCAGATGGCGGCGCAGGCGCAGCTGACGCAGATGCGGCGGGCCCTGCCGGGCGGTCCCGGACCGGCCGGCCCCGGCGGCCCGGGCGGGGTGCCGGGGGCGCCGACGGCGGACCAGGGGCCGGGGCAGTACCTCTAGGCCGGTTCGGCCGCGGGCGGCTCCGCGCCCTCCCCCGGCGCCCGGCGCGTCGCCGTGAGCACGATCGCCACCGACACGCACAGCAGCCCGACGACCTCCCAGCCGTGCGGCCACTGCCGCAGCGCGACCGCGCCGACCACCGCCGCGGTCGCGGGCAGCATCGCCAGCAGCACGGCGAACGTGGCCGCGGTGACCCGGCGGAGCACGACCTGCTCGATCGCGTACGGGACGACCGACGACAGCACCGCGATGCCGACGACGGCGAGCGCCAGGCCGGCGTCGGTCAGCACGGGTGCCGCCGGCGCGGCGAGGAACGGCGCACCGACGAGGGCCCCGGCGGTCATGCCGACCGCGAGCGAGGCGATGCCGTCGGGTGCGGGACGCGCGCCGTCGGGGTCGGCCGCGCCGGTGCCCCCCGCAGGCCGCCGAGCCCCGTGGGCCACCCGGCGCCCGAGCAGGATGTACCCCGCCCAGCACGCCGCGGCGACGCCGATGGCGACCAGCCCCCGCACCGAGTCCTCGCCGCCGGTGCTCAGCTCCACCCCGGCGAGCAGCACGACCCCGAGCGCGGCGACGACGATGCCGAGCCGCTCCCGCCAGGTCCGGCCGGTGACCGCCGCGACGGCGACGGGGCCGAGGAACTCGATCGCCACCGCGGTGCCCAGCGGCAGCACGTCGATGGCGACGTAGAAGGACACGTTCATCGCGGCGAGCACCACGCCGAACGCCGCGGCCGCGCCGAGGTCCGCCCGGCTCCACCGCGCGCGCCACGGCCGGCGCCAGGCCAGCAGCACCAGCGCGGCGACGGCGATCCGGAGCCAGGCGACGGTCGGCGACGGGATCACGGCGAACAGCGCCACGGCGAGCGCGGCGCCGCCGTACTGCGCGAGCCCGGAGACCGCGAACAGCGCCGGCGCCGGCACCCGGCCCAGCGCGCCCGCCCCGTCCGGCCGTCGTCCGCTCATCGGGCTCGCACTCTACGGGGCCCGGAGCAGTGGGGGGGGGGGGGGGGGGGGGGGGGGGGGGGGGGGGGGGGGGGGGGGGGGAGGAGGAGGGGGGGGGGGGGGGGGGGGGGGGGGGG
>NZ_JBYTEP010000082.1:8532-11122 GCF_058792015.1 Cellulomonas sp. EB106-03-03-XG116 | reverse complement strand
TGTAAGGATACGGCAACCACGGAAATCGACACTCCACGGCCTTCGTAGGAAGCGTCAGAGGTGGAGAAGAGACCGGGCCCTCTCGTGCGTCCCGGAGTCAGTCGGCCGCGGGGACCGGCTCGGGCTCCGGCTCGGGCGCAGCCGCCGGAGCCGGCGCGGACGCGGCGCCCGAGCGCTGGCGCGCGTGGAAGCCCAGGATCTGCAGCTCCGATCCCAGGTCGACCTCGCGGACGTCCACCCCGTCGGGCACCCGCACGGTGCGCGGGGCGAAGTTCAGCACCCCGGTGACGCCCGCGGCGACGAGCCGGTCGGTGGTCGGCTGCGCGGCGGACGCCGGCGTCGCGACGATCGCCACGCTCGCCTCCTGCTCCTCGACCACCCGCTCCAGGCGGTCGACGTGCTGCACGACGTGGCCGCCGACCTCGGTGCCGACCAGCTCCGGGTCGGTGTCGAACAGGCCGACCAGCACGAACCCGCGGTCCGCGAAGCCCGAGTAGGTGGCGAGGGCGTGCCCCAGGTTGCCGATGCCGACGATGACGACGCGGCGCTCCTCGGTCATGCCGAGCGCCTGCGCGATCTGCCGCCGCAGGTGGTCGACCTCGTACCCCACGCCGCGCCGGCCGCCCGCGCCCAGGTACGACAGGTCCTTGCGGAGCTGCGCGGGGGACGCCCCGACGAGCTCGGCGAGCTGGTCGGACGACGTCGTGGTCACGCCCTCCGAGGCGAGGCCGCCGAGAGAGCGCAGGTATCCCGGCAGGCGGGCGACGGTGGTCGGCGGCAGGGCTCGCACGGCCACAGCCTAGGCCTGCGGGGCCGCCACGAGGGCGTCGACGAGCCGGTACCGGTCGATCTGCCAGTAGCCGACCCGCACGCCGTCCACCTCGACGACCGGCAGCAGCTCCCCGTAGGCCGCCGCGAGCGACCGCCCGTCGCGCGCCGTGCCGCCCGCGTCGACGTCCACCTCGGCCCACGGCTCGCCGCGCTCGGCGGCCACCTCCGCCACGAGGTCGCGGGCGGCGTCGCACAGGTGGCAGCCCGCGCGGGAGTAGAGGACGACGCGGGGCGGGGTCTCGGCTGGCGGGGTCGGCACGGCACGAGCCTAGGTCGGTGACTACAGTGGCGGCGTGCCCGAGCCCACCGAGCCCCTGACCGGCGCGCCCGCGCCGACGGCGCCGACGGGGCGCGTGGCTGCGTTCTTCGACGTGGACAACACGATCATCCGCGGCGCGAGCTCGTTCCACCTCGCCGTCGGCCTCTACCGCCGCGCCTTCTTCAAGCGCACGGACATCGTCCGGTTCGCGGTGCACCAGATCCGCTACCTGACGTTCGGCGAGAACCGGCAGCAGATCGACGAGGTCCGCCAGCGCGCGCTCGAGATCATGCACGGGCGGTCCGTCGCCGAGGTCGTCGCGATCGCCGAGGACATCTACGACGAGGTGCTCGCGCTCCGGATCTTCCCGGGCACGCAGCGCCTGCTGGACCAGCACCTGCGCGCCGGCCACGAGGTCTGGCTGGTCACGGCCACGCCGGTCGAGATCGCCGACATCATCGCCCGCCGGCTCGGCGCGACCGGCGCCCTCGGCACGATCGCCGAGCACAAGGACGGCTTCTACACCGGCCGCCTGGTCGGCGACCTGCTGCACGGCCGCGCGAAGGCCGAGGCCGTCCGGGCGCTGGCCGAGCGCGAGGGCCTGGACCTGGAGCGGTCGTTCGCGTACGGCGACTCGACCAACGACGTGCCGATCCTGTCCGAGGTGGGCTTCCCGTGCGCCATCAACCCGGACGGCCGGCTGCGCAAGCACGCCGCCGAGGTCGGCTGGCCGGTGCGGGAGTTCCGCGGCCGCCGCAACGCCACCCGCCGCGGGGTCGACGCCGCCACGGTCGCGGGCTCGGTGTGGGTGCTCGGGCTGGTGGTGCGGACCGCGCGGCGCGCGATCCGGGCCCGCTGGGGCGCGCGGTGACGGCGACCGGGACGGCGCCGGACGCGACCGCCGCCCCGCCGGAGGTCCGCCGCGCCCGCGCCGACGAGGCCGCCACGCTCGCCGACCTGGCCGCCGCGACCTTCCCGCTGGCCTGCCCGCCGTCGTCGACGCCGGAGGACCACGCCGCGTTCATCGCGGGGAACCTGACGCCGGAGCACTTCGCGACCTACCTCGCCGATCCGACCCGGGACCTGGTGGTCGCCGACGCCGACGGCGAGCTGGTCGGCTACACGATGCTGGTCGCGGGCGAGCCGTACGCCGCCGAGGTCGCCGCGGTCGTCCCGCTCCGCCCGACCGTCGAGCTGAGCAAGTGCTACGTGCTGCCCGGCCGGCACGGCGGCGGCGTGGCCGGCGCGCTCATGGCCGCGAGCCTCGACGCCGCCCGCGCCCGGGACGCCGCCGGGGTGTGGCTGGGCGTCAACGGCGAGAACCTGCGGGCCCAGGCGTTCTACCGGCGCTCGGGGTTCGACGTCGTCGGCGAGCGCACGTTCCAGGTCGGCGACCAGCGGCACCACGACCTGGTCCTGCACCAGGCCCTCTGAGCCCCGCGCCCACCGCGCCCACCGCCTGAGTGGAACGTCGTGACCGACACGCCGTCGGCGTGTCGG
>NZ_JBYTEP010000082.1:0-8524 GCF_058792015.1 Cellulomonas sp. EB106-03-03-XG116 | reverse complement strand
ACCCCCCCCCCCCCCCCCCCCCCCCCCCCCCCCCCCCCCCCCCCCCCCCCCCCCCCCCACTGTCGGGCCGCAGGGCCGGGGACCGGCCGGACCAGCCGGCCGGCCCGGGGGTCAGCCCGCCTGCTCATCCGCGGTCGCCAGCACCGGCCAGCCGTCGGCGTCCCACGCGATCTCGCGCAGCCCGAGGGTGGGCGTCCCGCCCGTGGCCGCGTCGTAGTAGTGGTACGCCAGCACGCCGCCCGAGGCCGACTGCCCGCCCGGGCCGACCCGGTCCCCGGCGGCCTCCAGCAGCACGTCCCCGCCGTCGAGCAGCAGGTCCGTGCCGTCCCGCGTGACGTACGGCCCGGTGACGTCCCGCGACCGCCCGACCGCGACCTTGTACGTCGAGTCGGTGCCCTGGCAGCACGCGTCCTGGGACACCAGCAGGTAGTACCAGCCCTCGTGCGGCACCACGTACGGCGCCTCGATCGCGTGCGGCGCGGCCAGCCGGCTCGCCAGCCCCACGGGTGCCGCGCCCGCCGCCGGCAGCCCGTCCGGCCACGCCAGCTCGACCACCTGGATCCCCGACCAGTACGACCCGAACAGCATCCAGGGCGTGCCGTCGGCGTCCTCGACGATGCCGGGATCGATCGCGTTGTAGTCGTCGGTCGGCTCCGACCGCCACACCTCGCCGCGGTCGACCCAGCCGTAGTCCGGGTCCTCGGGGTCGAGCGTCGGGCTGGTGCGCAGGCCGATGACCGACCGGTTCGACCCGAAGGTCGACGCGGCGTAGTAGAGGTACCAGGTGCCGTCGTGCTCGTACAGCTCGGGCGCCCAGTAGTTCACGACGCCCGGGACGGCCTCCTGGGCCCACCGCGGGGAGTCGGACGGCCCCCACGCGGTGCCGAGGTACTCCCAGGTCGCGCCGCGGTCGGTGGACCGGCGGACCTGGACGGCCCCGGCGTTCTCCCGCTCGTCGCCGGTGGAGTACACGTACCAGGGGTCGTCGCCCTCGCCGACGACGAGCGCGGGGTCGTGCACGCCGACGTCACCCGCGACCGGGATCTCGGTGGCGGCGGGCGCGCCCGAGCGGGTCGCGACCGCCACACCCCCGGCCCCCACGAGGGCGACCGCCGTCACCGCCGCCGCGACCAGCAGGCCGCGGCGGCGCGGACGGGGCGCGCGGGCGCCGGCGGTGTCGTCCTCAGGCACCGAGCCGGACGACGTTCCACGACACCGGCGGCACGCGGACGGTGAGCCGCCCGCCGTCGATCGTCGCGGAGTCGTTGTCCCGCGGCAGCACCGCGGTGTCGTCGTCGGCGGTGGCGACCCAGGTGTGGTCCGGGTTCGACAGGCTGGTGGCGCCGAGCACCCGCAGCCCGGGGATCGACCGGGTGTCGACCTCGAGCGTCACGGTCTCGGTGGTCGAGCGGTTGACCGCGAACAGCGCGACCGCGCCGGTCTCCGGGTCCCGGGTGGCGACGGCGTCGACGAGCGGGGCGTCGCCGAACTTCGCGGTCTCGTAGGTCGGGGCGTCGATCGCGACCTGCAGCACCTCGCCGGTCGCATACTGCGACGCCTGGGCGAACGGGTGGAACGTCGTCTGCCGCCAGACGCGGCCGCCGGGCTCGGTCATGATCGGCGCGATCACGTTGACCAGCTGGGCGAGCGACGCGGAGTGCACCCGGTCGGTGTGCCGGAGCAGCGAGATGAGCAGGTTGCCCACCACGACGGCGTCGGCGACGTTGTACTTGTCCTCGAGCAGGACCGGCGCGACGGGCCAGTCGTCGCCCGACGGCGGCACCGACTCGGCGCGCTTCTGGTACCAGACGTTCCACTCGTCGAACGAGATGTGGATCCGCTTGGCGACCTTCTTGTGCGCCCGCACGCCGTCGGCGACCGCGGTCACCGAGTCGATGAAGTGGTCCATGTCGACGGCGGAGGCGAGGAACGACCCGAGGTCGCCGTCCTCCTCGGCGTAGTAGGCGTGCGCCGAGATCATGTCGACGTGCTCGTAGGTCTCGGAGAGCACCGTCTGCTCCCACTGGCCGAACGTCGGGATCGGCACGCCGGACGAGCCGCAGGCGACGAGCTCGAGGTCGGGCTGGATCATCCGCATGGCGCGGGCGGTCTCCGCGGCGAGCCGGCCGTACTCGTGCGCGGTCTTGTGCCCGATCTGCCAGGGGCCGTCCATCTCGTTGCCCAGGCACCAGAGCTTGATGTCGTACGGCTCGGCGGCGCCGTTGGCCCGACGCTGGTCGGACAGCGCGGTGCCGCCCTTCACGTTGCAGTACTCCAGCAGGTCGAGCGCCTCCTGGACGCCGCGGGTGCCGAGGTTGACGGCCATCATCGCCTCGGTGCCGGACGCCTTGGTCCAGCGCATGAACTCGTCGACGCCGACCAGGTTCGGCTCGGTGGAGTGCCAGGCCAGGTCGAGCCGGCGCGGGCGCTGGTCGCGCGGGCCGACGCCGTCCTCCCAGCGGTACCCGGACACGAAGTTGCCGCCGGGGTAGCGGACCGTCGAGACGCCCAGCTCCTGGGTCAGGCCGATGACGTCGGCGCGGAACCCGTCGGCGTCCGCGGTGGGGTGCTCCGGGTCGTGGATGCCGGTGTAGACGCAGCGGCCGAGGTGCTCGACGAACGCGCCGAAGGTCCGGCGGCGGACCGGCCCGACGCGGAACGCCGGGTCGAGGGTGAGGGTGACGGTGGTCATGTGGGGCACAGCTCCTTCGCTGTCCGGTCTACATCGTTGTAGGACGATCGTGCCCGCCGCGGCGGGGCCCGTCAACCATGGCACCGCGCGGCGCCTACTCAGCGCACCCGACCGTGACCAAACCGTTGCTTGACCGTCCGACGTGACCCGTGCCACTCTCTCCAACGTTGTAGTGCAACGATGTAGAACACGAGGCCAGAGCCGCCCTCGAGAGTCCGGTCCGCCACCGACGGCCGACCGGCGCGCGCTCGACCTCGCCCGGTCCACCAGTGGAGGCAACGGCGCGATGACCACGAAGACCCTGCGGGCGGCGGCCCTGGCCCTCGCCGGGGCGCTCGCCCTGACGGCGTGCGGCTCCGGCGGCAGCGACGACGGCGGCGGCTCCGGCGGCGGAGACAGCCTGACGTTCATGTTCCGCGGCGGCGCGGACGAGAAGGCCGCGTACCAGGCCGCGATCGACAAGTTCACCGAGGACACCGGCGTCGAGGTCCAGATGACCGTGACCGACGCCGACCAGTACGCCACCAAGCTCCAGGCGGCGGTCTCGGGCAACAAGGTGCCCGACGTGTTCTACATCGAGCAGGCCAACCTGCAGTCCTACGTGGCGTCCGGCGTGCTGCTGGACATCACCGACCAGGTCGAGGAGGCCGGCGTCGACCTCGACAACATCTGGGAGTACGGCGTCGACTCCTACCGGTTCGACGGCACGCTGCAGGGCACCCCCGAGGGCCGGCTGTACGGCCTGCCGAAGGACGTCGGCCCGTTCGCGTTCGGCTACAACAAGACGATGCTCGAGGCCGCGGGCATCCCGCTGCCCGACCCGGACGTCCCGCTGAGCCTCGACGAGTTCCGCGACATCGCGAAGCAGCTGACCACCGACACCGACGGCGACGGCGCGGTCGACCAGTGGGGCACCGGCCTCAACGTGCAGTGGAACCTGCAGTCGATGGTGTGGAGCAACGGCGGCGACTGGACGAACGAGGACCGCACCGAGGTCACCGTCGACACCCCGGAGTTCGCCGAGGCGCTGCAGTACTTCGCCGACCTCACCACCGTCGACGGCGTCACCCCGAACGCGTCCGAGGCCGCGACCCTCGACACCTACCAGAGGTGGATGGCCGGCGAGATCGGCTTCTTCCCGGTCGGCCCGTGGGACGTCAGCGTCTACAACGACCTGGACTTCGAGTACGACCTGATCCCCTGGCCCGCCGGCAGCACCGGCGAGTCCGCCACCTGGGTCGGCTCGCTCGGCATCGGCGTCTCCGCGACCTCGGGCAACCCCGACGCCGCTGTGCAGCTCGCCACCTACCTGTCCGCCGACCCCGACGCCCAGCAGACGCTGGTCGACGCGAACGTGCAGATCCCGAACCTGGTGGACGTCGCCGAGGAGTGGGCCGGCGCGGCGGACGCGAAGCCCGCCAACCGCCAGGAGTTCCTCGACATCGTGCAGGACTACGGCCGCGCCATGCCCGCCTCCTTCACCTACGGCGCCGAGTGGTACGACGAGCTCTGGGTGAACATCCAGCCCGTGCTCGACGGAAAGCAGACCGCCGCGGACTACCTCGCCGAGGTGCAGCCCAAGATGCAGGCGCTGCTCGACGAGTCCAACGCCAACGCCGAGATGGCCGGCGGGGCCTGACCGCCCCACCCCCGCTCCCCGCCGCGCCGGCGCGCCGCCCCTCCTCGGGCGGACCCGGCGCGGCGGGGCCGCCCTCGTGAAGGAGCACCGGGATGTCACGGACCACCGCTGAGCCCACCCCCGTCCCCACGGCGCCCGCCGCCGGCATCGTCCCGCCCGGCGGCGACGACCGCGGCTCGGCGCTGCACGCCCGGCAGGCCATGCGCCGCCTGCACCGCACCGAGCACCGCTGGGCCGCCGCGTTCGTCGCCGCCCCGGTGATCGGCTTCCTCGTCTTCACGCTGTACCCGCTGGGCTACGCGCTGTACGCGTCGCTGACCCGGTGGAACGGCCTGACGGCGCCGCAGTTCATCGGCCTCGACAACTACGTGGCCCTGCTCGGCGACGAGTACTTCCGCAAGACCCTGTGGAACACCGCGTTCTACATGATCGGCATCCCGATCGGCCTGGTGCTGGCGCTGCTGCTGGCCATCGCGCTGAACCGGAAGATCCCCGGGCAGACCGCGTTCCGCACCATCTACTACGTGCCCGTCATCTCGTCGCTGGCGGCCATCGCGATCGTCTGGCAGTTCGCCTACAACGGCGACTTCGGCCTGGTGAACCAGGTGCTGTCCTGGTTCGGCATCGACGGGCCCGACTGGCTGCAGAACACCGCGACGGTGAAGCCCGCCATCATCCTCATGGCCGTCTGGAAGGGCCTCGGGTACTCGATGCTGCTGTACCTGGCGGCCATCCAGTCCGTGCCCCGCTCGCTGTACGAGGCGGCCTCGCTGGACGGCGCGAACGGCTACCACCGGTTCCGGTGGATCACGCTGCCGATGGTGCGCCCCGTGACGTTCTTCCTCGTCGTCACGAACGTGATCGCGGGCTCCCAGATCTTCACCGAGATCAACATCATGACGCCCACCGGCGGGCCCGAGTTCAGCTCGGCGTCGATCGTCTACTACATCGTCCGCAAGGCGTTCAAGTACCAGCAGATGGGCTACGCCACGGCGATGGCCGTCGTGCTCGGGCTGATCGTCCTCGTCGTCACCCTCATCCAGTTCCGCCTCAACCGGCGCAACGCGTTCAGCATCGACTGAAGGGGCTCCGAGCACCCATGAGCCGCAAGACCCCGATGGGCACCACCGCCCAGAACCGCGTGGTGAACACGATCCTGTTCGTCGTGCTCGCGCTGGGCGCGGTCGTCATGATCGCGCCGCTGCTGTGGATGGCGACCACCGCCCTCAAGACCAAGGCCGAGGTGTTCGCGCTGCCGCCGGTCTGGATCCCGGACGCGCCCCAGTGGGACACCTTCGTCCGGATGTGGACCGAGGCGCCGATCCTGTCCGGCTTCAAGAACAGCATCATCGTCGCCGGCACCGTCACGATCGTCGGGTCGATCACCTCGTCGCTCGCCGCGTTCGCGCTGGCGAAGATGCGGCTGCCGTTCAAGAACGCGATCTTCCTCGGCCTGCTGACCGGGCTGATGATCCCGTTCCCGACGCTGATGATCCCGCAGTTCGTGATGTTCTCGAAGATCGGCTGGGTCGACACCCTGCTGCCGCTGATCGTGCCGCTGCTGTTCGGCAACATCGTGATGATCTTCTTCCTGCGGCAGTACCTGTCGAGCGTGCCCGACTCGATGGTCGAGGCGGCCAAGATCGACGGTGCGTCCTACCTGCAGGTGTTCCGGAAGATGATCTTCCCGCTGATCCGGCCGGCCGTCGCCGCGC
Source organism: Cellulomonas sp. EB106-03-03-XG116 (assembly GCF_058792015.1). Lineage (NCBI taxonomy): Bacteria > Bacillati > Actinomycetota > Actinomycetes > Micrococcales > Cellulomonadaceae > Cellulomonas > Cellulomonas sp. EB106-03-03-XG116. The sequence continues at coordinate 2,478 of NZ_JBYTEP010000082.1, read as the reverse complement.
AGTTCATCCTCTGGTTCATGACGATCTGGAACGACTACCTCGCGCCGATCCTCTACCTGAACACCGAGTCCAAGCAGACGCTGCAGGTGGTCATCGCCAACCTCAACGTCGAGTACGCCACGCAGCGGGACTACCCGCTGATCATGGCGGCGTCGTTCGTGGCGCTGCTGCCGATCCTGGTCGTGTTCCTCATCTTCCAGCGGCAGATCATCGAGTCGGTCGCGCTGACGGGGGCCAAGGGATGACGCTGACGGAGCCGGCGGGGGCGGTCGCGGACGCCGCGCTCGAGGTGACCGCGGGCTGGGGCGCGCGGCACGCGCACGACCCGACCGCGGTGCGGGACGACGACGGCACGTACTGGCTGTTCTCCACCGACGCCTCGGGCGCCGGGCCGCTCCCCCGGGCCGGGGTGCAGGTGCGCCGGTCCGACGACCTGGTCACGTGGACCTTCCACGGCTGGGCGCTGGACGGCGTGCCCGCCGACGCGGCCGCCTGGTCCGGCGCCGGGGGCCTGTGGGCGCCGGACGTGGTCCGGGTGCCCGACGGGGTCGCGGTGCCGGACGACGGCCGGTGGCGGATGTACTACTCCGCGTCGAGCTTCGGGTCCCGCACGTCGGCGATCGGGCTCGCGACGGCGCCGCACCCCGCGGGGCCGTGGACCGACCGCGGGCTGGTCGTCACCAGCCGGCACGACGTCGACGGGCCCAACGCGATCGACGCGAACGCCGTGGTGGACGCCGACGGCCGGCACTGGCTGGTCTACGGCTCGTTCTTCGGCGGCATCCACGCGCTCGGGATCGACCCGGCGACCGGGTTCGTGCTCGGCTCGGGCGGCCGCCCGCGGCCCGGCCCCGGGCTGCTGCTCGCGCGGCGGCCGCACGCGGTCGAGGCCGCGGTCGAGGGGGCGTTCGTGCTCCCCCGGCCCGGCGGCGGCTACGCGCTGCTCACGTCCTTCGACTCGCTGTTCGGCACCTACCACCTGCGGGTCGTCGCCGGGCCGTCCGTGACCGGGCCGTACACCGATGTGCGCGGGCGGTCCGCGACCGACGTCGCGGCCGACCCGGTGGGCAGCACCGTGCTGAGCGGGCACCGCCTGGCCGGCGGGCGCGGCTGGCTCGCGCCCGGGCACGCGTCGGTGCTCACCGAGCAGCTGCCGGGGGGCTCCTCGCGGCAGCTGCTCGTGCACCACGTGCGGGACGCGGACGACCCGACGCAGCACGAGGTGCAGGTCCGGCGGCTGGTGTGGACCGTCGGCGGGTGGCCGCTGGTGTCGCCGCAGCCGTGGGCCGGTCCCGACCGGGAGCAGGACGACGAGGCGGCGTGGCCCGCGACCGTCGCGGAGCTCGCGGGCACCTGGGAGCTCGTGACGTTCGCGCGCGGGGACGCGTTCACCGCCTCGGCGTCGCGGGTCGTGGGGGCCGAGGGCCCGCCCGGGGCCGTGGCGCTGGGACGGGGGCGGTTCGCGTGGGACGGGGCGGTCGGCGGGGGCAATCGGCCCGTGGAGGCCGTGGCGTTCCCCGCGTGGGACGGGGTGCGCGGGCGGGCGACGCTCGCGTGCGCCGCGCTCGACACCGGGACCGGGGTGGTGACCGTGGGGACGCTCGTGGAGCCGGCGGGGCCGGCGGGCGGCGGCCCGGCCGGCGGCGGCCCGGCGGGCGCGGCGACGGCGGCCGTGGAGCCCGCCCCGTGAGCGCCGTGCCGGAGGCCCGGCGGCGGGTCCTCGTGCACGAGGGCGGCGAGGACGTCGGCGGCTGGGCCGGGGCGGTGATGCGCTGGCTGCGCGTCGCGGCCCGGCTGGTCGCGGTGAACCTGCTGGTCGTGGCGGGCACGCTGCTCGGCGGCGTCGTCCTGGGCGTGCTGCCCGCGCTCGCCGCGGCGGCGACGGTGCTGGGGGCCGTCGCCGCGGGCGAGCCGCCCGAGTCGGTGCGGCGGGCGTTCTGGACGGAGTACCGGGCCGGGTTCCGGCGCGCGAACCGGCTGGGCTGGCCGCTGCTGCTGGTGGGCGCGGTGCTCGTCGCGGACGCGCTGGCGCTGCCGGTGCTCGCCTCGGCCACGGGGTCGACCGGCCCGGCCGCGGTGGCCGCCGCGGGGCTGCTGGTGCTCGGCGCCGGGCTCCTGGTGGTCGGCGCGTGGTTCCTCGCGGTGCTCCGGCGCTACGACGAGCCGTTCGGCCGCACCTGGCGGTTCCTCCTGCTGGCGCCGGCGGCGTCCCCCGGCACGGCGCTCGCGGTGCTGGTGACGCTGGGCGCGCTGGCGTTCGCGGGCTGGCACCTCACGTTCCTCGTCCCGCTGGCGGGCGTCTCGGCGGCGGTGCTCCTGTCGGGCGTCCTGGTCGACCGCCGCCTGGACGCGATCGACGCCACGGCGCGCTGAACCCCGGGTCCTCCCCCTCGGGTGGAGCGTCCTGCCCGACACGCCCGGGGTGTGTCGGGCCTGTCTCTTATACCCCTCTCCGAGCCCACGAGACATGGCGCCCGG
>NZ_JBYTEP010000081.1:0-11377 GCF_058792015.1 Cellulomonas sp. EB106-03-03-XG116 | reverse complement strand
CCCCCCCCCCCCCCCCCCCCCCCCCCCCCCCCCCCCCCCCCCCCCCCCCCCCCCCCCCCCCCCCCCCCCGCGCCGACGTGCGGAGGTGGTGGGAAGGCGCTTCACTCGGCCGCATGAGACGCACCGCAGGACTGCTGCTCACGGCGGCGCTGCTCGCGGGGTGCTCGGGCGGGTTCCCCGCCGACCCCGACGGCACGCTGGAGCGGGTGACGGGCGACGCCCTCCGGGTCGGGGTCACGGCCAACCCGCCGTGGACCGAGGTCCAGGAGGGCGCGGCGCCGTCCGGGCTCGAGGCCGAGATCGTCGCCGAGTTCGCCGAGACCCTCGACGCCGAGGTCGACTGGACCGCCGGCAGCGAGGAGGTGCTGATCGGCGACCTGGAGGCCGGCGAGCTGGACCTGGTCGTCGGCGGGTTCACCGGGCGGTCGCCCTGGTCGGAGCGGGCCGCGCTGACCACGCCGTACACGACCGTGCCCGACGAGCACGGCGCGCCCGAGCCGCACGTCATGGCCGCCCCGCTCGGCGAGAACGCGTTCCTCGTCCGGCTGGAGACCTTCCTGCTCCAGGAGCACCGGGATGTGCTCCCGTGAGCGGCCGCGGGCCGGCCGGGGGCGGCGTCACCTTCGGGCACACCGAGCTCCCCGAGGAGCAGTCGGCGGCGCTGCGCCGGGCGATCCGGCTCGCGTGGGGCACGATCGCGTTCCTGCTGGTCGGCGTGACGCTCGTCTACCTGGTGATGGGCAGCTCGCAGGCGATGAAGGCCGCCTGGGCGGAGGACCTGCTGTCCTTCATCCCGCCGATCTCGTTCCTGGTGGCCGTGCGGTTCGCGCGCCGTCGGCCGACCACCGCCCACCCGTACGGGTACCACCGGTCGGTCGGCGTCGGGCACCTGGTCGCGGCGGCGGCGCTGCTCGCGATGGGCACGTTCCTGGTGCTCGACTCCGGCAGCGGGCTGCTCGCCGCCGAGCACCCGCCGGTGGGCGTCATGCACCTCGGGGACCACGTGTTCTGGGCCGGCTGGCCGATGATCGGCGCGATGGTGCTCACCGGGATCCCGCCCGTGCTGCTGGGCCGGGCCAAGATGCCGCTCGCGCGCACCCTGCACGACCGCGTCCTGTACGCCGACGCCGACATGAACAAGGCCGACTGGATGACCGCGCTGGGGTCCGTCGTCGGCATCCTCGGCATCGGCGCGGGCCTGTGGTGGGCGGACTCCGCCGCGGCGCTGTTCATCTCCGTCAGCATCCTGCGGGACGGCATCGGCAACCTGCGCGTCGCGTCGGGGGCGCTGATGGACGCGCGCGCGACGACGGTCGACGGCGACGAGCCGCACCCGCTCACCGGCGAGATCGACGCCCGGCTCCGGGCGCTGCCGTGGGTCGAGGACGCGCGGTCCCGGGTCCGGGACCAGGGGCACGTGTTCCACGTCGAGGCGTTCGTCGTGCCCCGGGACGGCCGCGCGCCGGGGCTGCGGGAGCTGGCGGAGGCCCGGGAGGCCGCGACCGCGCTGGACTGGAAGGTGCAGGACCTCGTCGTCGTGCCGGTCGAGGAGCTGCCGGAGGAGATGCTGCCCGGCGTCGCGGCCGCGGAGGGCGAGGACGAGCAGCGCGCGGGGGCCGGCTCGCGCTGACCCGCGCCGGCAGGCCGCCCTCCTGCTGTCCAGCCGCCGCACCGCTGGGCTGTCCTCCCGCCGTCGAGTGCACAAGAGACACGTCGAGTGCCTATCCGCGGGATAGGCACTCGACGTGTCGGTTGTCCTCTCGGCGCGCGGTGGCGCGGGGGAGGAGAGGGTCAGGCCGGGTCAGGCGGTGGTCGCCGGAGCGGACGGCGTCGCCGACGCGGACGTCGCCGGCGCGGACGCCGCCGCCGGGGCCGCGGGCGCACCGCGCTCCGGGCGGACGAAGAACGCCACCAGCACCGCGCCGACCAGCGCGACCGCCGCCGGCAGCAGCAGCGACTGCGCCATGGCGTCCGAGAACCCGCCGGTCAGGACGTCCGGCAGCGAGCCCGCCGCCTCGGCCGCGCCGGTGGAGTCCGCCGCGCCGGGGCCGAGCTCGGCGACCAGGCGCGCCTGGATGAGCGCGGCGATCGCGGCCGAGCCGAGCACCGAGCCGATCTGCCGGGTCGTGTTGAACACGCCGGAGCCGGCACCGGCCTGCGCGCGCGGCAGGTTCCGCGTCGCGGTCGACGAGATCGGCGACCAGAGGCAGGCGTTCGCGACGCCGAGCACCGCGCTCGGCAGCAGCAGCCGCGCCCACTGGTCGGGGTCGGGGCTCAGCCAGAGGAAGAACCACACCAGCGCGCCGGCCTGGAGCAGCATGCCGACCAGGGCGATGTTCCGCGGGTTCGCGGTGTCGACCCGGCGGCCGATCACCGGCGACAGCACCAGGGTCATCACGGCCATCGGCGCGAGCATGAGCGCGGACCGGGTGGGGGAGAAGCCGAGGACCAGCTGGTAGTAGAAGACCAGCGGCAGCGACATCGAGGTCACCGTGAAGCCCAGGGCGCTGATCGCGCCGTTGGCCAGCGCGAAGTTCCGGTCGCGGAACAGGCCGAGCGGCAGCAGCGGCTCGTCCTCCGTGCGCGCCTGGTGCCACACGAACAGCGCGAGCACGACGACGCCGGCCCCGACGACGCCCCACACCGGCAGCCAGCCGCCGATCAGGCCCCAGTCGTAGGACTGGCCCTCCTGGATGCCGAACACCAGCAGGAACATGCCGAGCGCGCTGAGCACGACGCCCAGCACGTCGAACCGGTGCGCGTGCGTCTCGAGCCGCGGCACGAGGCGCCAGGCCAGCACGAACGCCACGACGCCGACCGGCACGTTGACGATGAAGATCCACTCCCAGCCGAGGCCGTCGACGAGCACTCCGCCGAGGATCGGGCCGACCAGCGTCGCGACGCCGGCGACGGCGCCCCACAGGCTCATGGCCTTGCCGCGGGAGTCCGGCGGGAACATCCGGGTGATGACCGCCATCGTCTGGGGGGTCATGAGCGCGGCGCCGAGGCCCTGGACGGCGCGCGCGGCGATCAGCACGCCGATCGACCCCGCGAGCCCGCACGCGAGCGACGCCAGGGTGAAGACCACCAGGCCGGTGAGGTAGACGGGCTTGGGCCCGAAGCGGTCGCCGAGCCGCCCGGTGACGAGCAGCGGGGCGGCGTAGGTGAGCAGGTAGGCGCTGGTCACCCAGATGACCGCGTCGATGTCGGTGCCGAGCCCGGCCATGATGGCGGGGTTGGCGACCGACACGATCGTGGTGTCGACCAGGATCATGAAGAAGCCCACGACCAGCGCCCAGAGGGCGGGCCAGGGACGGGCGGTCTCGGACATGCGGGTTCCTCGCAGGGAGACGTGCTCGCGCGGAGCGGGTGGATGGGGTGCGCGGCGGTGGCCGCGCCGGGTCACCAGGCGATGTCGCCGGACTCGACGCCCTCGATGAAGGAGCCGATCCAGGCGGACTCGGTCTCGTACACCGCGATCTGGTAGGTCAGGTCGATCCAGTAGCGGGCCGGCAGGCCCTTGGCCCGGACGCGCTCGACGCCCGAGCGCAGGTCGTCGAGCTCCGCGGCGAGCCGGGTGCGCCGGTCGCGGAGCAGGGTCAGGACGGTGTCCCGCGGCAGGTTGTGCGCCTCCGCCAGTGCGAGCGGCAGGCGGGGGTACTCGTTGACCGGTGCGGCGATCATCGCGGCGAGCTGCTCGGAGAGCGCGTCGCGGCCGGCCGGGGTGATCTCGTAGGTGGTGCGCTCCGGCCGGTTGCCGGCGCGCTCGGTGCCGACCGCCCGCACGAGGTCGTCCCGGTGCAGCCGGTCCACCGCGTGGTACAGCGAGCCGGGGCGGACCTTGACGATGCGGTCGGTGGCGCGGTGCAGGAGCACCTGGTGCATCTCGTAGGGGTGCAGGGGACGCTCGACCAGCAGCCCGAGGACAGCGACTGCGAGCGGGGTGAGCGTGCCGGCCACGTGATGCTCCTTCTCGAATACTCCACGTGGACTATAGGACGTCTGTCCCATGCAGGGAAGTCCCCGGGCCGTGACGCGAGCCACCGCGACCGCGTGTCAGGGCGCGCTGAGGTCCGCGGTCAGCTCCACGACGGCGGTGTCGGCGAAGGGCGTCTCCGGCAGGTTCGCGCGGTCGAGCTCGCGGGTCACGCTGAGGAAGACGGACCGGCCCTCGAGCGTCCCGGCCGCGAAGGCCGTCGTCGGCGCGCCGCGCAGGTCGGGGCCGACGCCCTCGTCCAGCACGTCGACGCCCACGGCGAGCAGCGCGGGTGCCAGGTCGACCGAGGCCTCGGCGGGCAGCGCCGTCGTCCGCCAGCACCGGGCTCCCTCGCGCGCCCCGAAGCCGTCCGCGCAGTCGATCGGCTCGTAGCCCTCCGGCAGCGCGACGGCGTCGACCGCCACCTCGATCCGGGCCCGCTGCCCGGGCCACCGCTGCTCGTCGACCCGGTGCCGCACGACGTCCACCCAGTACGGCCCGGCGTACAGCGTCAGGGCGACGGTGCCCGCGGCGAGCGGGAGCGCGATGAGGACGGCGGTGCGGGCGCGGCTCACCCCCTGCTCATCGGCGGGACCTGGCGCCAGGCTGAGTCCCCCGGGCGGGTCGCGCTCGTCGAGTGGAAGGTTCTGACCGACACGCCCACGGTGTGTCGGTCAGAACCTTCCACCGTCGGGCGGGCGGAGCCGTCAGGGGCGGGCCAGGAGCTCCGCGACCAGGGCGGGCAGGGCCTCCTCGATCGGCTCGCGCACGACCCGGTCGGCGATCCGGTCGTACGGCGTCGGCTCGGCGTTCACGATGATCACCTCGGCACCGGACTCGGCGGCCAGCGCGGCGAGGCTCGCCACGGGCTGCACCGTCAGCGTCGTCCCCACCGCGAGCAGCACGTCGCCGTCGGTGGCCGCGGCGATCGCGCGCTCCAGCGCCCGGTCGGGCAGCCGCTCGCCGAAGTAGACGACGTCCGGCCTGAGGATCCCGCCGCAGACCGTGCAGGGCGGGTCGGGCTCGGCGTCGAGGCGCGCGAGCACGTCCGCGGTCGGCTGCCGGTCGCCGCAGACCAGGCACGACGTCGTGCGCAGCGTGCCGTGCAGCTCGACGACGTCGTCCGGGTCGGAGCCGGCGGCCTGGTGCAGCCCGTCGAAGTTCTGGGTCAGCAGCGCCTGCAACCGGCTGCCCGCCGCCAGGTCGACGAGGGCGCGGTGCCCCGCCGCCGGCCGTGCGGTCCACGCCGGGTGCGTCCGCCACATCTGCCAGCCCCGCCGCCGGACGTCCGGGTCGGCGACCAGGCGGTCGATCTCCAGCAGCTCGGCCTGCTCCGGGTGCCGGGTCCAGGTGCCGTCGGGCCCGCGGAAGTCGGGGATGCCGGCGCCGGTCGAGACGCCGGCGCCGGTGAGGACCGTGACCCGGAGGCCCGGGGCGGGCATGTGCACGCCTCAGCGCCCCTTGCGGCCGCGGGACGAGCCGGGCCGACCGCCGCCCGGGCGGCCGCGCCCGCCGCCGGAGCCGAACGACGGGCGCCCGCCGCGCGCGGTGCCGCCGCCCCGGCCGGTCGCGCCCTTGCCCGGCGCGCCCTTGCCCGCCGCCTTCCCGGTCGCGCCCTTGCCGGGTCCGCCGGACCGGCCCGCCGCCGCGGCGTCCGTCCGCTCGGCGCCCGCCGACCCGCGCCCGCGCGAGCTGTTCACGGTCCGCCCCCGCACGATGCCGATGAGCTCCTCGACCAGCGGGTCGCCGTCCCGCTCCGCCGGCCAGGCCAGCGCGGCCTGCGACCCCGGCGCGTCCGTCAGGGGCCGGTAGGTCAGGTCCTTGCGGTGGTGCAGGCGGGCGAGCGACTGCGGCACGAGCAGCAGCCCGACCCCCGACGCCACGAGCGCCACCGCCTCCTCGGTCGTCGCGGGCGGCGGCAGCAGCGACGGCTCGCCGGGCGCGTCGGTCCAGCGCAGCACGTCGTCGGCGGGGGTGATCAGCGTCTCCTCGGCCAGGTCGTCCGGCGCCACCTCGTCGAGGGCGGTGAGCACGTGGTCCTTCGGCAGCACCACGACGGTGGTCTCGACGTAGAGCGGGATCGCGGACAGCACGTCGCGGTCGACCGGCAGGCGGAGCAGGGCGGCGTCGGCCTCGCCCCGGGCGAGCACCGCGCCGGCGTCGGCGGCGGGTGCGTGCACCAGCTCGAGCGGCACGTCGGCGACCCGCTCGCGCCAGGTCCGGACCCAGGAGGCGGGGACCACGCCGGGGACGAGCAGCAGCCGGAACCGCTGCGGGTGGTCGGTCGCGGCGGGGTCGGTGGGCTCGGCGGGGGGAGGCTCGGACATCGGCGTCAGCGTAGCCGCGCCCCGCGTCCGTATCCTGGTGGTGTGACCTCCGAGCCCGCCCCCACGCCCGCCCGCCGCGCGCGCACGCCGCAGACCATGAAGCCGGCCACGGCCGCCGCCAAGCTCGGGGTCTACCTGCCCGCGACGCCCGAGGAGTTCCAGGCGGGCCCGGTGTCCCGCGAGCAGCTCGACGACCTGCAGCGGAACCCGCCGGCGTGGCTGGCCGAGCTCCGGAAGAACGGCCCGCACCCGCGGTCCGTCGTCGCCGCGCGGTTGCGGATCTCGACGTCCGGCCTCGCCCGCAACGGCCTCACCGACCCGCTCACGACCGAGCAGATCGACGCGATCGTCGAGGAGTCGCCGGAGTGGCTGCACCGCGAGCGCGCCACCCAGGCCGAGGTGAAGCGCGAGGAGCAGCGGCTCCGGGAGCGCGACGCCGCCCGCGCCGCCGAGGGCAAGGGCGACCGCCCCCGCGGCTGACGCCCCCCTGGCCCTCGCACCTCAGCCGTGGGCCAGGAGCTCCAGGGAGACCACCGCGATCCCCAGGGCGACCTCGGCGGCCAGCACCAGCACCTTCTGCCAGCCCGGCAGCGAGATCCGGCGCACCGCGAGCCAGCCGACGACCCCGAGGCTCGCGACCAGCGCGATCGTCGACGCCCGCAGTGCCCCGTCGACGGTCCACGACCCCGTCGCCGCGACGCCGACGAAGACCATCGGCAGCACCAGCACGCCGAGCGCCCCGGTGCACACGGCCACCATGTGCCGGGCCTCGGCGGCGGTGGGCAGCGCGGCGTGCACGGCGATGTGCGACACCACTTCGGCGAGCAGCACCGCGAGCAGCGTGCCGCCGACGGTGATGAGCAGGGTGGTCGCGGCGACCCCGGCGGTGACGTCCCCGTGCGACCGCAGGGTGAGGACGACGGCCAGCGCCGCGAACGTGACGTAGACCCGCTCCTTGAGGCGGTCGGCGCGCTCCGCCGGGGTGGGCGCGGGGGCGTCGGCGCGGGCTCGGCGGTCCATCGGCCCAGGCTAGGGCCGGCTCACCCGAACGTGTGCGATCCACTCGGCCCGACACCGCGTCTTGTCTTCTGAGGCTTGGCTAACTTAGGTTTGGCTCACCTTCGCCGCGCGGCCCATCGACGGTGCCCCGTGCGCGAGCCACACCCTCGCAGGAGTCGCTTCGTCATGCCCGCACGCCCGTACCCCCGACCCCGACGCGCCGTCCGCCGGTCGGTCCCGGCCCTGGTGGCGGCCGTGGTCGTGGCGGTGCTCGCGGGCTGCACGGGGGTGGCGGGGGCGTCCGGCGGGCCGGCCGCGGTGGCGGGCGACCGGCCCCCGCTGGCCGACGTCACGCCCGTCGACGACCCGCGGGCCTGGGAGGGGGAGCAGACCGCCGTCGCCGCGGCGACCCCCGTCGACCCCGTGGCCGACGACCCGCGGCCCGCGCTGCCGGTGACGCTCACCGACGCGCAGGGCACCGAGGTCACGGTCACCGACACGAGCCGGGTGCTGGCGCTGGACCTCTACGGGTCGACGTCCCGGATCCTGTTCGAGCTCGGGCTGGGCGGGAGCGTCGTCGGCCGCGACTCGTCGTCCGACTTCCCGGAGATCGCCGACCTGCCCGTGGTCACGACGAGCGGGCACGACCTGTCCGGGGAGGCGATCCTCGAGCTCGCGCCGACGCTGATCATCACCGACACCACCCTCGGCCCCTGGGACACCGTGCTCCAGATGCGCGACGCGGGCATCCCCGTGGTCGTGGTCGACTCCCACCGCGAGCTCGGCACGGTCGGCGACCTGATCGGGTCCGTGGCGGCGGCGGTCGGGCTCCCGGACGAGGGAGCCGCCCTCGCCGCCCGCACGCTGGCCGAGATCGACGAGGTCCGGGCCCAGGTCGAGCGGCTTGCACCCGAGGACCCCGCCGACCGGCTGCGGGTCGTGTTCCTCTACCTGCGCGGCCAGGCCGGCGTGTACTACCTGTTCGGCGAGGGCTCCGGCGCGGACTCGCTCATCGAGGCGCTCGGCGCGGTCGACGTCGCCGGCGAGATCGGCTGGCAGGGGATGCGGCCGGTGACCGACGAGGGGCTGGTCGCCGCCCAGCCGGACCTGGTGCTGGTGATGACGAAGGGGCTGGAGTCGGTCGGCGGGGTCGACGGGCTGCTGGAGCAGCTGCCCGCCGTGGCGCAGACCCCCGCGGGCGAGCACCGGCGGATCGTCGACATGGCCGACACCCAGGTGCTGTCGTTCGGGCCCACGTCGGCGCAGACGCTCGACGCGCTCGCGCGGGCCTTCTACGCGCCGGACGCGTCGTGACGGCGCTGCGCGAGCCCGGCGCGGACCGGGCGGCGGTGACCGGCGCCCCGCGCACGCCCGCGCCCGGCCTGGCCCGCACCCGGCACCGCCGCGTCGTCCCGCTGGCGATCGGCCTGGTCGTCGCCCTGCTCGCCCTCGCGGTCGTCGCCGCCGGCACCGGGCAGCTGCGCGTCCCGCCGGCGGAGGTCCTGGGCTCGGTGCTGCACCGGCTGGGCCTGGACGTCGGCCCGCTGCCGAGCCACGCGAACGGCGACGCCGCGCTCTGGACCATCCGGTTCCCGCGCGTCGTGATGGCCGTGCTCGCGGGGGCCGCCCTCGCGACCGCCGGCGCCGTCATGCAGGGCGTGTTCGGCAACCCGCTCGCCGACCCGGGCGTCGTCGGGGTGTCGTCGGGCGCGGCGCTCGCGGCCTGCACCGGCATCGTGTTCGGCCTGAACTTCCTCGGCGCGTTCACGTCCGCGGCGCTGGCGTTCGTCGGCGGCCTGGTCACCACGCTCGTGGTCTACCTGCTGGCCCGGTCCGGTGGCCGCACCGAGGTGGTCACGCTGGTGCTCACCGGCGTCGCGGTGAACGCGGTCGCCGGCGCCGGCATCGCGTTCCTCACCTTCCTCGCCGACACCCAGGCCCGCGAGCAGATCGTGTTCTGGCAGCTCGGCTCGCTGAACGGGACCCGTTGGCAGTACGTGGCCGTGGTCGCGCCGTTCGTCGCCGTCGGGCTGCTCGTGGCCCTGCTGGTCGCGCGGCGCCTCGACCTGCTGGCGCTCGGGGAGCGGGCCGCGCGGCACGTCGGCGTCGACGTCGAGCGGTTGCGCGTCGTCAGCATCGTCGCGGTCGCCCTGCTCACCGCCGCCGCCGTGGCGTTCTGCGGGATCATCGCGTTCGTCGGCCTCGTGGTGCCGCACCTGGTCCGGATGCTCGTGGGCCCGGGCCACCGGGCGCTGGTGCCGCTGAGCGCGCTGGGCGGCGCGGTGCTGCTGCTCGCGGCCGACCTGGTCGCCCGCACGGCGGTGGCCTACGCCGACCTGCCGATCGGCATGCTGACCGCCCTGGTCGGCGGGCCGTTCTTCTTCTGGCTCATCCGCCGCACCCGCCGCCAGGCCGGGGGCTGGGCGTGAGCGCGGCGGCGGTCGAGCTGGCCGGGGCCGGGTACGACGTCGACGGGGTGACGCTGCTCGACGGCGTGGACCTGCGCGTCGATGCCGGCGAGCTGCTCGCGGTGGTCGGCCCCAACGGCGCGGGGAAGTCGACGCTGCTCGGCCTGCTGGCCGGCCACCTGCACCCGACCCGTGGCTCCGTGGCGGCCGAGGGCGTCGCGGTGGAGCGCCTCAAGCCGGCCGACCTGGCCCGGCGGCGCGCCGTGCTGCTCCAGGAGCACCGGCTGAGCTTCCCGTTCACGGTCGCGGAGGTGGTCCGCATGGGCCGGGCGCCCTGGCGCGGCACCGCCGCCGAGGACGACGACGACCGCCTGGTCGCCGAGGCCGCCACCGCCGCGGACGTGCTGCACCTCGCCGACCGCCGGTTCCCGACCCTCTCCGGCGGCGAGAAGGCCCGTACCGCGTACGCGCGCGCTCGCGCCCAGGCCACCCCGGTGCTGCTGCTCGACGAGCCGACCGCGGCGCTCGACCTCCGGCACCAGGAGATGCTGCTCGGCCAGGCGCGCGAGCTCGCCCGCGCCGGGCACGCCGTCGTCGCCGTCCTGCACGACCTCAGCCTCGCCGGCGCGTACGCCGACCGGGTCCTGCTGCTCGGCGAGGGCCGCGCGCGTGGCCTGGGCGCCCCCGCCGAGGTGCTGCGCCCCGACCTGCTCGGCGCCGTCTACCGGCACCCCGTCGAGGTCCTCGTCCACCCCCGCACGGGCGACCTGCTCGTGCTGCCCGACCGCACCGCCCGCACCACCCCGGAGGACCCCCGATGACCCCGACGCCGCTCCGTGCCCTCGCGGCCGCCGCGCTCGCCGCCGCCACCACCCTCGCCGCCGCGGGCCCCGCCGCCGCGGAGGCCCAGGTGGTCGTCGCCGGGGAGGGCGGGCAGGCCGTCGCCGCGGCGGACGCCCCGACGAGCCTGCAGGTGTCGGGCACCGGCTTCCAGTCGGTCCCCGGCGGGTTCGGCGGCGTCTACGTGCTGTTCGGCTGGGTCGACCCGGCGAGCGGTGACGGCTGGCGGCCGTCCGCGGGCGGCGTCACGGGCACCCAGTACCGGTACGCCGTCGACGTGCAGGGCCAGGAGAACGCGGGCTACCAGCGGTTCGTCGCGTTCCCGGGCTCGACGACCGCGGCCGAGGCCAACGGCGGCGTCGTCGCCGAGGACGGCTCGTGGTCGACGGACCTGACGGTCCCCGGCGCGACGCTCACGGCGCTCGACGCCGACGGCGGGACCGTCGAGGTCGACTGCCGGGTGGTGACCTGCGGCGTCCTCACGATCGGCGCGCACGGCGTCGCCAACGCGAACAACGAGTCGTTCACACCGGTGGCGTTCGAGGCCGGGGCCGGGGCCGCGGTCGCGGCGGCGACCGGGCCGGGCACGGCCGCCGAGCCGGACGCCGAGCCCACCGCCGAGCCGACCGCCGAGGTGACCGCGGTCGCGGCCCCGGCGGACGACGAGGCGGGGGGCGAGGGTCCCGGCGCCGCGCCGTGGGTCGTCGCGGGCTCGGCCGCGGCCGCGACGGTCGCGGCCGCCGTCGGCGGTGTGGCCGCGGCGCGCGCGGCCCGGCGCCTGTCTCTTATACCCACCTGACGCTGCCGACGAAGGCCGTGGAGTGTAG
>NZ_JBYTEP010000080.1:0-11346 GCF_058792015.1 Cellulomonas sp. EB106-03-03-XG116 | reverse complement strand
ACGGCCTTCGTCGGCAGCGTCAGATGTGTAGAAGAGACAGCCCGGCCGCCGGCTCGCCGCCGCCCGCCGCGCCGCCACCGGGACGGCGCACCGCCCCTCGGCCACCCTGTCGCTGTCCCAGGCCCGCCGGGTCGCGCTCCGCGCCCAGGGCCTCGACCGCCCGCGCGCCGAGCGCACCGGGCCGGCCACGATGCGGCAGCTGCAGCAGGTCGTCGACCGGCTCGGGCTGCTGCAGATCGACTCCGTCAACGTGGTGGCCCGCGCGCACCTCGTGCCCACGTTCTCCCGGATCGGCCCGTACGACCCGGCGCTGCTCGACCGCGCCGCCGGCCGCGCACCGCGCCGGCTGGTCGAGACCTGGGCGCACGAGGCCTCGTACGTGCCCCCGGAGACGTACGCGCTGCTCGGCTGGCGGCGGCGCGCCTACCGCGACTACGCGTGGGGCTCGATCCGCGAGGTGCCGCTGACGCACTCGCCGCTGGTGGCCGACGTGCTCGCGATGATCGCCGACGACGGCCCGCTCACGGCCAGCGAGGTGCACGCGCGCGTCGAGGGCCCCGTGCCGCGGGACCGGACGGAGTGGGGCTGGAACTGGACCGCGGCCAAGCGGGTGCTGGAGTACCTGTTCTTCACCGGGCAGGTGGCCTCGGCCCGGCGCAACCCGCAGTTCGAGCGGTGCTACGACCTCACCGAGCGGGTGCTGCCGCCGGACGTGCTCGCCGCGCCCGAGCCCGACGACGACGACGCGGTGCGCGCGCTGCTCCGGATCGCCGCGCGCGCCCACGGGGTCGCCTCGGAGCGCTGCCTCCTCGACTACTTCCGGATCAAGGGGCCCCGGGCCCGCGCCGCGGTCGGCGACCTCGTCGACGAGGGGACGCTGGTCCCGGTGCAGGTCGACGGCTGGGCCCGCCCCACCTACCTGCACGCCGACGCCGACCTGCCCCGCCGCGCCACCGGCCGCGCCCTGCTCAGCCCGTTCGACCCGCTCGTGTTCGAGCGCCGCCGGCTCGAGGAGCTGTTCGGCCTGCGGTACCGCATCGAGATCTACGTGCCCGAGGCGCAGCGCGTGCACGGCTACTACGTGCTGCCGTTCCTGCGCGGCGAGCGGCTGGCCGCCCTCGTCGACCTCAAGGCGGACCGCCGCGCCGGGGTGCTGCGGGTGCACGCCGCGCACCCCGCGGAGGCCGCCGGGCCGGTGCCGGGGGCGGTCCCGGGGTCGGCGCCCGGCGACGTCGCGGCGGACCTCGCGGCCGAGCTGCGGCTGCTCGCGACCTGGCTCGGGCTGGACGACGTGCTGGTGGGGGACCGGGACGGCACGCCGCGCGGGACCCTCGCCCCCGTGCTGGCGGGGGCGCTCGCCGCGGGCTGACGCGCTGCTCGCGGCGGGCCGACGCACCCACCCGCGGCGGCGGGGCGCCGGAGGGGCGACCGAGCGGGGTGCCGGGTTGCTGCGCGTCGCCGCGCCTCACCTACGATGGTCGGGGCCCGGCTGTGCGGTCGGGACGCCGGGACGCCGCACGTGGCCACGTGCGGCGCAGCGAGTCGGGAGTGCACGTGCCTGCGATCCTCGAGAAGGTCCTCCGCCTGGGCGAGGGACGGATCCTCAAGAAGCTGTCGGGCGTCGCCCAGCAGGTGAACGCGCTGGAGGACAGCTTCACGTCCCTGTCGGACGCCGAGCTGCGCGAGGAGACCGACCGGTTCAAGGCCCGGCTCGCGGACGGCGAGTCGCTCGACGACCTCATGGCCGAGGCGTTCGCCGCGGTGCGCGAGGCCGCGCGCCGCACGCTCGGCCAGCGGCACTTCGACGTCCAGCTGCAGGGCGGCGCGGCGCTGCACTGGGGCAACATCGCCGAGATGAAGACCGGTGAGGGCAAGACCCTGGTCGCCACCGCGCCGGCGTACCTCAACGCGCTCACCGGCAAGGGCGTGCACGTCGTCACGGTCAACGACTACCTGGCGAGCTACCAGGCCGACCTCATGGGCCGCGTCTACCGGTTCCTCGGCCTGACCACCGGCGTGGTGCTGTCCGGCCAGACCCCCGCCGAGCGCCGCGTCCAGTACGCCGCCGACATCACCTACGGCACGAACAACGAGTTCGGCTTCGACTTCCTGCGCGACAACATGGCGTGGAGCACGGACGAGCTGGTGCAGCGCGGCCACCACTTCGCGATCGTGGACGAGGTCGACTCGATCCTCATCGACGAGGCCCGCACCCCGCTCATCATCTCCGGCCCGGCCTCCGGCGACGCCAACCGCTGGTACTCCGAGTTCGCCAAGGTGGTGCGCCGCCTGCAGCCCGAGCGCGACTACGAGGTCGACGAGAAGAAGCGCACGATCGGCGTCCTCGAGCCCGGCATCGAGCGCGTCGAGGACTACCTCGGCATCGAGAACCTCTACGAGTCGCTGAACACCCCGCTGATCGGCTTCCTCAACAACGCCATCAAGGCCAAGGAGCTGTTCAAGCGCGACAAGGACTACATCGTCGACAAGGGCGAGGTCCTCATCGTCGACGAGCACACGGGCCGCGTCCTGCCGGGCCGCCGCTACAACGAGGGCATGCACCAGGCCATCGAGGCGAAGGAGGGGGTGGTCATCAAGGCCGAGAACCAGACCCTCGCCACGATCACCCTGCAGAACTACTTCCGCCTGTACGAGAAGCTCGCCGGCATGACCGGTACCGCCGAGACCGAGGCGGCCGAGTTCCAGGGCACGTACAAGCTGGGCGTCGTCCCGATCCCGACCAACCGCGGGATGCAGCGGATCGACCAGGCCGACCTCGTCTACAAGGCCGAGGAGGGCAAGTACGACGCGGTCGTCGCCGACATCGTCGAGCGGCACGCCAACGGCCAGCCCGTGCTCGTCGGCACCACGAGCGTCGAGAAGTCCGAGATCCTCTCGAAGAAGCTCCGCAAGGCGGGCGTCCCGCACGAGGTGCTCAACGCCAAGCAGCACGCCCGTGAGGCGTCGATCGTCGCGCAGGCGGGCCGCAAGGGCGCCGTCACCGTCGCCACCAACATGGCCGGCCGCGGCACCGACATCATGCTCGGCGGCAACGCCGAGTTCATGGCCGTCGCCGACCTGGCGTCGCGCGGGCTCGACCCCAACGAGAGCCCGGAGGAGTACGAGGCCGCCTGGCCCGACGCCCTGGAGAAGGCGAAGGCCGCGGTCGCCGCGGAGCACGACGAGGTCGTGGAGCTCGGCGGCCTGTACGTGCTCGGCACCGAGCGGCACGAGTCCCGCCGGATCGACAACCAGCTGCGCGGCCGCTCCGGCCGGCAGGGCGACCCGGGCGAGTCCCGGTTCTACCTGTCGCTGCAGGACGACCTCATGCGGCTGTTCAACTCCGGCATGGCCGAGTCGATGATGACCCGCGCCGGGTTCCCGGACGACCTGCCGCTGGAGTCGAAGATCGTGACCCGCGGCATCCGGTCCGCGCAGTCGCAGGTCGAGGCGCGGAACTTCGAGATCCGCAAGAACGTTCTCAAGTACGACGACGTGCTGTCCCGGCAGCGCGAGGTCATCTACGAGCAGCGCCGCCGCGTGCTCGAGGGCGAGGACATGCAGGAGCAGGTCCAGCACTTCCTCGAGGACGTGCTCGACGACTACGTCACCGCGGCGACCGCCGAGGGCCACCCGGAGGACTGGGACCTCGAGCAGCTGTGGACCACGCTCAAGACCGTGTACCCCGTGTCGATCGACGTCGACGAGGTCGTGGAGCAGGCCGGCGGCCTCGGCCGGGTCACCCCGGAGCTGCTCAAGGCCGAGCTGCTGTCCGACGCGCGGATCGCGTACTCCGAGCGCGAGAAGTCCCTCGGCGAGGCCAGCATGCGCCAGCTGGAGCGTCGGGTCGTGCTGTCCGTGCTCGACCGCAAGTGGCGCGAGCACCTCTACGAGATGGACTACCTCAAGGAGGGCATCGGCCTGCGCGCGATGGCCCAGCGCGACCCGCTGATCGAGTACCAGCGCGAGGGCTACCAGCTGTTCCAGGCCATGACCGACGCGATCAAGGAGGAGGCCGTCGGCTACCTCTTCAACCTCGAGGTCAAGGTCGCGGACGCGCCCGCGCAGGCGCCGACGTTCAAGGACGAGGTCGCCGGGTCCGCCGACGGCGCCCCGGCCGCCGCCGCGGAGCCGGTGCTGGTCGCGAAGGGCATCGACGGCCCGGAGCGGAAGGTGCCGCTGCAGTACTCGGCGCCGAGCGTCGACGGCGACAGCGGCACGACCGTCACCCGGGGCCGGCGCGCGGCCGGTCCGGCGACGTCGGAGCCCGCCGCCGGGGCCGCCCCCGCCGCGGCGGACGGCGCGGGCGAGGACGCGGGCAACCGCGAGGCGCGCCGCAAGGCCGCGAAGCAGCAGCGCCGCCGGGGCTGAGCCCCCGCGGACCAGCGCCGCCCGCCCACCCCGCGCGGGGAGGGCGGGCGGCGCTGCGTCAGCCCACGACGAGCGCCGCCGCGCGCCAGCGCCCGGTGGACCGGGTGAGCCGGACCGCGACGGCGCGGACGCGGTCGGCCTGGGCCACCACCACCGACGCCTCCACGGTGTGCCCGTCGACGCGGTGCACCCGGACCCGCCGGACCGACGGGCGCCGTGCCGCCCCTGCGGGCACGGTGTCCGTCGGGTCGGCGGCGAGGTCGCGCACGCCCGCGGCGGCGTCGAGCACCCGGGACCGGGGTGCCGTGAGGGCAGCCCGGCGTGCGAGCCCGTCGTAGACCTCGGGCGTGAGCCACCGCGCGAGCTGGGCCAGGGGCCGGCTGCCGGCGAGCACCTCGACCGCGGCGAGCGCGACCATGCAGCACGCCTGCCGCGGGTCCAGGTCCGGCGCCCCGCCGGGTGCCCCGCCGGGCGTCGGGGCGGTCGTCGCGCCCGGTGTCCCGGCGCGTGCCCTCCCCGGCGTCCCCGCGGTCGTCCTGCCGGGTGTCCCGGCAGGTGCCGTACTCGGTCCCCCGGAGCGCGCCGCGCCCGGTGTCCCGGAGCGCGCCCCGCCCGGTGCCCCGGAGCGCGCCCCGCCCGGTGCCCCACCCGCCGTGCGGACCGGGGCGGCGCGCGACGTCTGCGGGTGCCGGGGCCGCCCCGACCGTCCGGTGCTCGGCGCGGGCGCGTCCTCCCGCACCGCGTCCTCCCGCACGGCGTCCTCCCGCACGGCGTCCTCCCGCACGGCGTCCTCCCGCACGGCGTCCTCCCGCGCCGTGCCACGCCGCGCCGTGCCACCCCGCGCCGTGCCGCCCGCCGCCGCTCCCGGTGCGCCGTCGCGGTCCGCGCCCGTCCCGCGGCCGGGCGCGGTGGACCCGCCCTCGACGACCGGGGGCCGCGGCTCGACCGCCTCCGCCGGCTCGGGCGGGATCGGCGGGGGAGCGGGGACGAGGCGCACCTCGACCGCCGTGCTCACGGGTCGCCCGTGGTGGTCGTGCTCGTGCAGTTCCTGCTCATGTGCTACCTCCGTGGTCGGTCGGCCCCGCCGCCCGGCACAGATGTACCCCTCCGCACCCGGCGCGCGCCAGGGAGTCCTCCGGCACCTGGGGACAAGTCCCGGCGGGTCGGCGCGCGACGCGCGGGACTCGCCCGGGTTCGTCCGCGATGTGCGCCGGGAGCGCCGCCGGGCGGCACACTGGTCCCGTGCGTCTCTACCTGCCTGCCACCCTGGACGAGCTCGACGACCTGCTGGGCGGCCGCGCCCCGCTCGCGGCCCCGCGCCGCGCGCACGCGGTCACGCCGGCGCTGACCGCGCTGCTGCCCGACGAGGACGAGGAGGGCGTGGAGTTCGCCGCGCAGCTCATGGCCGCGGACGACGCGCTCGTCCTGCTCGCGTCCCGCCCGGACGCGCCCGGCCTGCGCCTCGTGGTCACCGTCGAGGTGCCGGACGACGCGGTGCGCGAGGGCGCGCCCGGCGACGGCGCGCCCGACGAGGGCGCAGGGGTCGACGACGAGGCGGCGAGCCTGGTGACGCTCACCGCCCCGGCGACCCTCGACGTCGTCGTGTGCGCCCACGTCGACGAGCCCGCCGCCAAGGACGAGGTCGCCCGCGCGCTGGACGGCGACGACGCCGCGCTCGACTCCCTCGCCGAGCGCGACCTGCTCTGGTACGACGCGACCGAGCTGTCCCGCATCCCGCGCTGACGGCCCGCGCCCACGCGCGCAGCCTGCCGGCGGGCGCGCCGAGGTCGGTGGTTCCGGCCGAGTTCGGTGGTTGCACGCACCGAGCTCGGCGCGAAGCACCGACCTCGGCAGCGGAGGGGCGGAGCGCGCAGCGCGCCCGGGTCAGTGCTCGATCAGCGGGTCCAGCACCTGCAGCGCCGCGCCGTGCAGCCGCCCGTTGGAGACCAGCGCGCTGCCGCCGAACGGGCCGTCGACGCCCTGCACCGACGTGAACCGCCCGCCGGCCTCCGTGACGATCGGCACCAGGGCCGCCATGTCGTGCAGCGCGAGCTCGGGCTCGGCGGCCACGTCCACGGCGCCCTCGGCCACCAGCACGTGCGACCAGAAGTCGCCGTACGCCCGGGTGCGCCACACCTTGCGGGTGAGGTCCAGGAAGTGGCCGAGCCGGCCCTGCTCCTCCCAGCCGCTCAGGCTCGAGTAGGACAGCGACGCGTCCTGCAGCCGGCCGACCTCGGACACCTGCACCCGGGTCGCCGACGCGAGCGACCGCCCCGTCCAGGCGCCCGAGCCGACGGCGGCCCACCACCGGCGGTTGAGCGCGGGCGCGCTGACCAGGCCGACGACGACCTCGTCGCCGTCGAGCAGCGCGATCAGGGTCGCCCAGACCGGCACGCCGCGGACGAAGTTCTTGGTGCCGTCGATCGGGTCGACCACCCAGCGCCGCGGCCCGTGGCCGGTGTCGGCCATCTCCTCGCCGTGCACGGCGTCCCGCGGGCGGGCCCGGGACAGCTGAGCGCGGATGAGCTCCTCGGCGGCCCGGTCGGCGTCGGACACGGGCGTGAGGTCGGGCTTGGTCTCGACCCGGAGGTCCTGCGCCTTGAACCGCGACATGGTGAGCGCGTCCACCTGGTCGGCGATCACGTGGGCGAGGCGCAGGTCGTCGTCGTACCGGGTCATGGGTCCAACCTATCGGGGCCGCGCGGCGCGGACGCCCGGGTCAGCCCGCGTCCGGGGCGCCCGAGCGGCTCACGAGCAGCCGGCGGAACGAGTCCACCCGCGCCGTCCGGGCCTCGCGGGTCGGCTCGTCGGGGGACGCCTCGACCCACTCGTCGAGGGCGCAGTCCGGCGCGTCGGCGGCGTGCGTGCAGCCGCGCGGGCACTCCTCGGCGACCTCGGCCAGGTCGGCGAACGCGCCGAGCAGGTGGTCCGGGTCGACGTGCGCCAGGCCGAACGACCGCACCCCGGGGGTGTCGACGACCCAGGTGCCCGGCTCGCCGGGGACGCGCAGCGCGACCGCGGACGTGGACGTGTGCCGCCCGCGCCCGGTGACGTCGTTGACCACGCCGACCGCCCGCAGCGCATCCGGGACGAGGGCGTTGACGAGCGTCGACTTCCCGACGCCCGAGTGCCCCACCAGCACCGACATCCGCCCGGCGAGCGCGGCGCGGACCTCGTCCAGCCCCTCGATCGCGGCCTCGTCGGTGCGCGAGCTGACGACCACGCGCACGCCGATCGGCTCGTACAGCGCCCGCAGCGCGGCGGGGTCGGCGAGGTCGGCCTTGGTGAGCGCGAGCAGCACGTCCATGCCGGCGTCGTAGGCGGCGACGACGCAGCGGTCGATCATCCGGGTCCGCGGCTCGGGGTCGGCCAGGGCGGTGACGACGACGAGCTGGTCGGCGTTCGCGACGATGACCCGCTCGACGGGGTCGGTGTCGTCCGCGGTGCGCCGCAGGACGGTGCTGCGCTCGACGATCCGCACGATGCGCGCGAGGGACCCCTCGGCGCCGGAGGTGTCGCCGACCAGGTCGACCCGGTCGCCCGGCACGACCCGCTCGCGGCCGAGCTCGCGGGCCTTCATCGCGACGGCGATGCGCTCGTCGGGCCCGTCGGCGTCGACCAGGACCGTGTACCGCCCGCGGTCGACGCCGGTGACCAGTGCGCGGTCGGCGTCGGCGTGCTCCGGGCGGGTCTTCGTGCGGGGACGGGTGCCCCGGCGGCTGGGCCGGACCCGGACGTCCGACTCGTCGAGCGCGCGGCGGGCCACGGTCAGCAGCCCCCCGTCACGCCAGCATCCCGTCCCAGAGGCCCACGAAGTCCGGGATGGTCTTGGCGGTGGTCGCGACGTCCTCCACCTGCACCCCGGGGACGGCCAGGCCGAGCAGCGCGCCGAACGTCGCCATCCGGTGGTCGGCGTAGGTCCGGACGGTCCCGGCGTGCAGCGGCCGCGGGGTGATGACCAGGCCGTCGGCGGTCTGCTCCGCCTGCCCGCCCAGCCGGGTGATCTCGGCGGACAGCGCGGCGAGCCGGTCGGTCTCGTGCCCGCGCAGGTGCGCGATGCCGCGCAGCCGGGTCGGGGAGCCGGCCAGGGCGGCGACCGCGGCGATCGTCGGCGCGATCTCGCCGGCGGCGTGCAGGTCGAGGTCGACGCCGCGCACCTCGCCGGTGCCGGTCACCGCCAGCACGTCGCCGTCGAGCCGGGTCGTCGCGCCCATCTGCTCGAGGATCCCGGGCAGCAGGCCGCCGGGCTGGGTCGTGGCGGCGGGCCAGCCCGGCACCCGGACGGTCCCGCCCGCGACCAGCGCGGCGCACAGGAACGGCGCGGCGTTCGACAGGTCCGGCTCCACCCGCACGTCGCGCGCGGCGACCGGGCCCGGCTCGACCTGCCACACCGTCGGCACCGAGTCGTCGACCACGACACCCGCGGCGCGCAGGGCGGCGACCGTCATCTCGATGTGGGGGAGGCTCGGCAGCGTCGGGCCGGTGTGCCGGATGGTCAGGCCCCGCTCGAACCGTGGGGCGGTGAGCAGCAGGCCGGACACGAACTGCGAGGAGCCGGACGCGTCGACGTCCACCACGCCGCCCTCGACGGACCCGGTGCCGGTGATCGTGAACGGGAGGTGGCCGGGCTCGCCGTGCTCGGTCACGCCGACGCCCAGCGCGCGCAGCGCCGCGAGCACGGGGCCCATCGGGCGGACCCGGGCGCCGGCGTCGCCGTCGAACCGCACGTCGCCGTCCGCCAGCGCCGCCACCGCGGGCAGGAAGCGCATGACCGTCCCGGCCAGCCCGCAGTCGACCGCCCGCGGCCCGCGGAACGCACCCGGGGTGACCAGCCAGTCGCCGGGCGCGGCGGGGTCGTCCTCGATCGTCGTCCCGAGGTCCCGCAGCGCCTGCGCCATGAGCAGGGTGTCCCGGGAGCGCAGCGCGCCGCGCAGCCGCCCGGGGCCGTCGGCGAGCGCGGCGAGCACCAGGTAGCGGTTGGTCAGCGACTTGGAGCCGGGGACCTCGACGGCCGCGTCCAGGGGGCCGGTCGCCGTCGGGGCGGGCCAGTCGGGCGCGGTGGGGAGGACCTCGGAGCTCATGGCCGTCAGGCTATCGGGGCGCGCGGCCCGCCCGGCCCGGGTGTCCGCCGACCGGGTCACCCGCGCGCCGGGCACGGCGTCAGTGCACCGCGTCGGTGATCTTCTTCGACGCGGCCTTCGAGGCGGCCTTCGTCGCCGTCGCCGCCGCGGCCGCCTTCGCGGTCGCGGCCCGGGTCGCCCGGGCGTGCTCGACGCGCCAGCGCACCGAGGGCCGGCCGCCGGTGTCGGCGGCGGCGATGAGCGCGCCGCCGGTCATCGACAGGCCACGCAGGAACCGGGCCTTGCGGTCCTTCTTCTCCTGCTCGGACAGCGTGCGGCGCTCCTTGCGGGAGGCCGGGGAGTCGGCGGCGGCGAGCGGCAGCGTGAGGGCGGCGAGCGCCAGGGCCGCGGCGCGGGGCGCACGCCCGGTGGCGAGCAGCAGGGCGGCCAGCGCGGTCGCGCCGCCGTGCACCCGCACGACGGTCGTCAGCTGCGCGTCCGACGGGTGGCGGTACGCGTCGAGCGCACCGCCCAGGGCGCCGCGCGGGACGGACGCGTCGAGCCGCTCGACGGCACCGCGGGCGACCGCGACGTGCGCGGCCGGTCGGCGCAGCGCGTCGACCCCCTCGCTCAGGAACCACGACGCGAACAGCGGTCGGGCGATGCGGCGCAGCAGCATGACGTCCTCCTCCCGGCCGTCCGCGACGCACGGACGCCTCCCGCCCAACCTAGCGGCGCGGCGTGCCCGCCGCCCCCGGGAACCTCCGCCCGCGGGCCGGGAATGCCCGGGGCGGGCGTCCGTGTTGTGCCGTCCATGAGCTGTACCACCCTCGACCGGCCGGCCGCCTCCGCCGGTGGCGTCGCCGTGCTGCCCCGCCCGGGCGGCCCGGTGCCTCCGCGCGCACTAGGCTCGGCGGTGATGAGCGAGGACACCACACGCGCCCCCGAGTCCGAGGACGACGCGGCGCGCAGCGAGCGGTTCGAGGCCGAGGCGCTGGTCTACCTGGACCAGCTGTACGGCGCCGCCCTGCGCATGACCCGGAACCCGTCGGACGCCGAGGACCTGGTCCAGGAGACGTTCGCGAAGGCGTTCGCCGCCTTCCACCAGTACCGGCCGGGCACGAACCTCAAGGCGTGGCTGTACCGCATCCTGACCAACACGTTCATCAACACGTACCGCAAGAAGCAGCGCGAGCCGCAGCAGTCCCAGGCGGACGAGATCGAGGACTGGCAGATCGCGCGGGCCGAGTCGCACTCGTCGACGGGTCTGCGCTCCGCCGAGGCCGAGGCGCTCGACCACCTGCCGGACTCGGACGTGAAGGACGCGCTCGCGCGGCTGCCGGAGGACTTCCGGATCGCCGTGTACCTGGCGGACGTCGAGGGGTTCGCCTACAAGGAGATCGCCGAGATCATGGGCACCCCGATCGGGACCGTGATGTCCCGGCTGCACCGCGGGCGGGGCCAGCTGCGCGACATGCTGGCCGACTACGCGCGCGACCGGGGGCTGGTGCCGGCAGGGGGAGCCGCGACCGCCGAGGGCGGGGACGGCACGGGATCGTCGAGGAGGGCACGATGACGGGCTTGGACGCCGCGGGGACGTCGACGCCGGCAGCGGGGGACCAGGGGTCGTGCGGCCCGGAGTGCGAGCAGGCGCTGGGCCGGCTGTTCGCCTACGTGGACCGCGAGCTCGAGCCGGGCGACGCGGACCAGGTGCGGCAGCACATCGAGGACTGCCGGCCCTGCCTGGACGAGATCGCCGTCGAGACGATGCTCAAGGAACTCGTCAAGCGGTGCTGCCAGGACAAGGCCCCGGCGGACCTGCGGGTGAAGATCCACGCGCAGCTGACCACCCTCCGGGTCACGCGCACGCTCTGAGCGGCACGGGGGGGGGGGCCCCCGGGGGGGGTCCAGGCCC
>NZ_JBYTEP010000079.1:0-11655 GCF_058792015.1 Cellulomonas sp. EB106-03-03-XG116 | reverse complement strand
GCGGCGGGCGACGGCGCGGCCACGCTCGACCTCGCGGGCGCGCTGCCGGCGCAGCCCGCGCTGACCCGGCAGGCGGCCGACGAGGCCCCGGCGGCCCCGGCCGCCCCGTCCCGCGGCCGGCTCGTGCTCGGCGTCCTGCTGTTCGTCGCCGGCTTCACGTCGGTGTTCCTCGCCTACGGCTCCCTCGCCGGGTCGCTCGGCTCGTTCCTGCTGCGTTGGCAGGACCCGGTGTCCCGGGTGCTCGGGGTCGGCGTGCTCGTCATGGGCCTGGCGTTCCTCGGCCTCGTCCCGTTCCTGGAGCGGGACAGCCGCCGGGTGCTCGCGCCCCGCGCCGGCCTGTGGGGCGCGCCGGTGCTCGGCGTGACCTTCGGGATCGGCTGGACCCCGTGCATCGGCCCGACCCTCGCCGCGATCCTGCTGCTCTCCCTCGACGGCGGGTCCGCCGGGCGCGGCGCGCTGCTCGCGCTGGCGTTCTGCGTCGGGCTCGGGCTGCCGTTCGTGCTCGTCGCGCTCGGCCTCCAGCGCAGCCGCCGCGCCCTCGACTGGCTCGCCCGGCACCGGCTCGCGGTGATGCGCGTCGGCGGCGGCCTCCTGCTCCTGCTCGGTGCCGCGCTGGTCACCGGCCTCTGGTCCGCGTGGGCGGGCTGGCTCCAGGGCCTGCTCACCGGCGCCGAGCCCTTCGTCCCGGCGGTGTGACATGACGCGCGACCCCCAGACCACCGAGACCTCGCCCCGCGGGTACACCCCCGAGGGGCTCGAGGACGCGTTCAGCGCCGGGCAGCAGCCCCCCGCCGGCGGGCCGGGCGGCCCCGGCGCGCCCGGCGGCGGGTCGCCCCAGCTGCCGTCGCTCGGCGTGGTCGGCTGGCTGCGCTGGGCGTGGCGGCAGCTCACCTCGATGCGCGTCGCCCTGCTGCTGCTCATGCTGCTGGCCGTCGCCGCCGTCCCCGGCACCGTGTTCCCGCAGCGCGCCCAGGACCCGGACAAGGTCGCCACGTACCTGTCCGACCACCCCGACCTCGGCCCGGTGCTCGACCGGCTCGGGTTCTTCGGCGTCTACTCGTCGGTCTGGTTCTCGGCGATCTACCTGCTGCTGTTCGTGTCGCTGGTCGGCTGCATCCTGCCGCGCAGCCGCACCCACCTGCGGGCGATGCGCGGCCGGCCGCCGCGCGCCCCGCGCCGGTTCGACCGGTTCCCGGCCCAGGCGTCCGCCGAGCTCGACGGCGCGCCGCAGGAGGTCGCCGAGCGCGCCGCCGCCGCCCTCGGCGGGCCGCGGTGGTGGCGCCGGTTCCGGGTCGACGTCCGGGACGAGGGCCGCGGCACCTGGAGCGTCGCCGCCGAGCGCGGGTACCTCCGCGAGACCGGCAACCTCGTGTTCCACCTGGCGCTGGTCGGTCTGCTCGTGTCGGTCGCGACCGGCCAGCTGCTGCACTACCGCGGACAGGCGATCATCGTCGAGGGCCGCGCGTTCGCGAACACCCAGAGCGACTACGACACCTTCGAGTCCGGCTCCGGGTTCAGCGCCTCGTCGCTCGAGCCGTTCTCGATGCGGCTCGACTCCTTCGAGTCGTCCTTCGACCCCGACACCCTGCAGTCCCGCGACTTCACCGCGCACGTGACCATCACGGAGCCGGGGTCCGAGGGCGTCCCGCGGCAGATCAAGGTCAACCACCCGCTCGACGTCGCCGGCGCGAAGGTCTACCTGCAGGGCAACGGCTACGCGCCCCAGGTCACGGTGCGGGACCCCGACGGGAACGTGACGTACTCGGGCGCGGTGCCGTTCCTGCCGCAGGACACCGTCTACACCTCGCAGGGCGTCATCAAGGTGCCGGACGTCACCTCGGGGCCGCAGATCGGGCTGCAGGGCGTGCTGCTGCCGACCGCCGAGCAGGTGGCGGACGGCATCTACCGCTCGGTCGACCCGCAGCCGACCGACCCGCTGCTCGCCCTCGCGGTGTGGACCGGCGACCTCGGCCTCGACGACGGCATCCCGCAGAACGTTTACCAGCTCGACGAGACCGGGCTGACCCAGGCGGTGGACGACGACGGCCTGCCCGTCACGCTCTACCTGCGGCCCGGCGAGACCGTCGACCTGCCCGACGGCCTCGGCACGCTGACCTTCGACGCCCTCCCGCGGTTCGTCGCGCTGGACCTCCGGCACGACCCGTCGCTCGCGTGGGTGCTCACGTTCTCGCTGCTGGCGTTCGCGGGCCTCGCGACGTCCCTGTTCGTGCCCCGCCGGCGGGTCTGGCTGCGGATGCGCGCGGGGGACGAAGGTCCCGGGTCAGGCCGTACAGTGGTCTCCGCCGCCGCGCTGGCGCGCGGCGACGACGTGGGCCTGCAGGCGGAGCTCGACCGGGCGATGGACCGGCTCCGCGGAGCGGACGTCGACGGGCCCACCGGCCGGACCGGAAGGTAGAAGGACATGGCAATCGGCGACATCAGCACCCTGCTCGTGTGGGGGGCGGCGACCGCGTTCACGATCGCCCTGATCGCCTACACCTCGGCCCTGGCCCGGCTGGCCGACGCCGCGTCCTCGGAGCACCGCGCCGAGCGGGCCGCCAAGGTCGCGGCCGCGAAGCAGGCCCGTGCCGCCGCGCGCGAGACGGTGGGCGCAGGCGGCCCCGGCGGGCTGGTCGTGCCGGCCGACGCGGGCGACGACGCCGCCCCCCGGTCGGGCCGGATCGACGACGCCGAGCCCGAGCGCCCCATGACGGCGCCCTCGGCCACCACGGGCATCGCCCGCACCACCACCTACCTCGGCATCCTGCTGCTCGGCGTCGGCATCGTGCTGCGCGGCGTCGCGGCCGGGCGCTGGCCCACCGCGAACATGTACGAGTTCACCCTCGTCGGCACGTTCGTCGCCGCCGTGGTGCTCGCGGTCGTGCAGCGGAAGCGGGTCATCCCGTTCCTCGGGGTCGTCGTCATGGGCATCGGCGTGCTCGCCCTGGCGCTCGGGCTGCTGGTGTTCTACGTCCAGGCCGACGCCGTGCAGCCCGCGCTGCAGAGCTACTGGCTGATCATCCACGTCGGCGTCGCCATCGCGGCGACCGGCATCTTCACCGTCGCGTTCGCCACCGCGGTGCTCCAGGTCCTCCAGGACGGTCGCGAGACCGGGCGCTCGCACCTCGACCACCCGTGGCGGTCGGCGGACGGCCTGCGCCGCTCGCTGGCCCGCTGGCGGGTCACCGGCCCGGCCTGGTCCTGGCTGCGCACGGTGCCGTCCGCCCGCCGGCTCGAGGCGCTGTCCTTCCGGCTCAACGCCATCGGCTTCGTGCTGTGGACGTTCACGCTCATCGGCGGCGCCATCTGGGCCGAGCACGCCTGGGGCCGGTACTGGGGCTGGGACCCCAAGGAGGTCGGCACCTTCGTCGCCTGGGTCGTGTACGCGGCGTACCTGCACGCGCGCACCACGCGCGGCTGGGCCGGGCGCAAGGCGGCGTACTTCGTCTACGTCGGCTACGCCGTGGTGCTGGCGAACTTCACCGTCGTGAACCTGTTCGTCACCGGCAAGCACTCCTACTCCGGCATCTGACCACCCGCGCGGGCGGGTCAGCCCCGCGCTGCGAGTCGCGCGACCCTGATCCCCACCCGATTCTTGCGGGACCACCCGGTCGATCGGGGTGCGACGCGCGAACCAGGTGGGGATCAGGCTGCGCGGGGACCGCGTCGGTCCCTCGTACGTCAGCCGCGCGCGCCCTCGTCGGGGACGTCGCCGTTGCTGCCGTCGCCGGTCCCGCTCTCGCGCTCGCGCCGCCGGCGCTCCTGGTCGAGGCGCCACAGGAACTCGGGGTCGTCGTCGGGCGCGACCGGGCCGGGGCGGCGGGGGCCGGGACCGCCGGACCCGCCGAGGCCGCCGGACCCGCCGGGGCGGCGGCCCTGGGCGGGGCCCGCACCGCCGGTGGCGGGCTGGGCGCGGCTGGTGAGGATCCACACGAGCGGACCCGCGATCGGCACCAGCGCGATGAGGAACCACGCGCCCTTCGGGAGGCCGCGGCGGGCGCGCTCGTCGCTCGTGGCGACGTCGGCGAGGGCGTACACCGCCAGGCCGATGATCACGAGGAAGAACAGCGCGCGTGCCATGCTCCACCCTAACCAGACGGCGCGCGCGCACCCCGCCCCGGGCCGGGTGATCGCCGGAACCGGCACGAGGTCGTCACATCCGGCCGTGCCTCCGCGGCCAGGCCCCGGCTCGGACCGCCCCCGGGATCGGCCTACCCTGGACCCGTGCCCGTCGTGACCTACTCGCTGCTCCGCCTCGCCCTGCTCGTCGTGTGCCTGGTCGGCCTCGTGCTCGCCGGCACCGGGTGGCTGCTGGGCGTGGTCGGCGGGGCGCTGCTGGCGGCGCTGCTGTCCTACGTGCTGCTCCGCGGCCCGCGCGACCGGGCGGCGCTGTGGCTCCAGGCCCGCTCCGAGGCGCGCGGCGACCGCCCGCGGCTGTCCCGCACCGCCACCGCAGACGCCGCGGAGGAGGACGCCGCGGTCGAGGCGGCCGAGCGCGAGGCCCGCGCCGACGGCTAGAGCGCCAGGCCCAGGCCCAGCAGGACCCCGAACGCAAGCTCGTACATCCCGGTCCCCGCGAGGACCGGCACCAGGGCGATGCCGCGCGCGCCGACCAGCACCGTGAACGCCAGGACGCCCGCGGGCAGCGCGAGCAGCATGACGATGAGCGCCCACGGGTTCGCCAGCGCGCACAGCACGCCGAGCAGGACGGGCAGCACCACCATGACCGCGTAGGCGCGGCGGGCGCGGTGCTCGCCGAGCCGGACCGCGAGGGTGCGCTTGCCGACCAGGGCGTCGGTCGGGATGTCGCGCAGGTTGTTGACCATGAGCAGCGCGCAGGCGATCAGGCCCACCGCGACGGCGCCGACCCAGGCGGGCCAGGTCAGGGTGCCGGACTGGGTGTAGGTGGTGCCGAGCACCGCGACCAGCCCGAAGAAGACGAAGACGCCGACCTCGCCCAGGCCGAGGTAGCCGTAGGGGCGCCGCCCGCCGGTGTAGAACCAGGCGGCCGCGACGCACAGCGCGCCGATCGCGAGCAGCCACCACTGGCCGCTGAGGGCGACCAGCCCGAGGCCGAGCAGGCCCGCCACGCCGAACGCCGCGAACGCGGCCGCCTTGACCTGCTTCGGGAAGGCCGCGCCGCTGGCGGTCAGCCGCATCGGGCCGACGCGCTCGGCGTCGGTGCCGCGCACGCCGTCGGAGTAGTCGTTGGCGTAGTTGACGCCGACCTGGAGCGCGAGGGCCACGCCCAGGGCGAGCAGCGCGCGCCCGAGGTGCGCCGCCTCGATCTGCGCGGCGGCGCCGGTGCCGACCAGCACGGGGGCGGCGGCGGCGGGCAGGGTGCGCGGGCGTGCTCCGGCGACCCACTCGGCGGCGGTGGCCATGGTGCTCCTGTCGTGGGGCCGCGGCGGGGAGGCCGCGGCGGGCGGTTCGGCGTGCAGCGACGGTAACCCGGAACACCGGCCGGGCACGCACCGCGCGGGGTCAGGGTGTCGCGCTCCCGCTGCCGGCGCGGCCGAGCGCGCGGGCGGCGAGGTCGGCCGCGCCCCGCCGGTCGGGCTTGCCCGGGCCGCGCAGCGGGAGCGCCCCGACGGTGACGAGGTGCCGGGGCGCGGCCGGGCCGCCCAGCGCGGCCGCCGCGGCGTCCCGGAGGTCGGCGAGCCCCGGCGCCGGCGCACCCGCCGCGGGGACGACGACGGCGACCAGCGCCTGGCCCCACTCGGGGTCCGGCACGCCGACGACGAGCACCTCGCCGACCCCGGGCAGCCCCGCGAGCACCCGCTCGACCGCCGCGGGCGGCACCTTGACCCCGCCGGTGACCAGCACGTCGTCGGCGCGGCCGAGCACCTCCAGCCGGCCGTCGTCGCCCCACCGGCCGAGGTCGCTGGTGCGGAGCCAGCGGGTGCCGGCCCGGACCTCGAACAGGTCGGCGTCGAGGTCGGGTCGCCCCCGGTAGCCGGCGGCGAGCACGGGCCCGGCGATCCGCACCCGGCCGTCGTCGGGGTCCAGGTCGACCGTCACCCCGTCGAGGGGGACGCCGTCGTAGACGCAGCCGCCGCAGGTCTCGGACATGCCGTAGGTGGTCACGACCCGCGCGCCCGCGGCCCGGGCGGCGGCGAGCAGCCCCGGCGGCGTGGCGGCCCCGCCGAGCAGCACGGCGTCGAGGGCGGCGAGCGCGTCCCGCCCGGGCGCCGAGTCGAGCAGCCGGTGCACCTGGGTCGGGACCAGCGAGGTGTACCGCGGGCCGCCGCCGGCCGGCATCCGCGCCACCGCGGCGGCGAACGCGTCCGGCCGGAACGGCCCCGCCAGCACGGCCGGCTCCGTCCCGGCGAGCAGGGAGCGGACCAGCACCTGCAGGCCCGCGACGTGCGCGGGCGGGAGCGGCAGCAGCCACCGGCCGGGGCCGGCGAGCCGGGCCTCGGTCGCCGCCCCCGAGGCGCGCAGGGCGGTCGCGGTGAGCATGACCTCGCGCGGGGCGCCGGTGGACCCGGAGGTGCGCACGAGCAGCGCCACGTCGTCGGGGACCTCGCCCGCGCCCTCCGCGGCGTGCCCCGCGGCGTCCCCGTCGTGCGCGTCGACCGGCAGGACGGCCGGGCCGGTGCCGTCCAGCGCGGCGGCGAGGGCGGCGGTGAGCGCCGGCACCGTGGCGGGGGAGGCGGGGACCACGCGGACGGGACGGCTCACCCGGCCAGGGTAGGTCCGCCCGTAGAGTGGCGCGGGACGCGCGGCGGGGAGCCGCCGCGCACGCAGGCGGCACGGAAGGGTCGAGATGGTTCACAGCACGAGGCGGGGGCTGCGGCGCGCCGCCGCGTTCGCCGTCGCCACGACCCTCCTGGTCGCCGGCTGCTCGCAGGAGCAGGGCCCGGCGCCGGAGGCCGCCACCGTCGCCCCGACCCTCGAGCCGCAGAAGGCCGCCGCGCCCGACCCCGTCGTCGCGCCGACCTGGCCGCTGACCGGCGTGGCAGGCGAGCCCGTGAACCGGCCGGCGCTCGCGGTGAAGATCGAGAACACCGCGACCGCGCGCCCGCAGTCCGGCCTGGAGCAGGCGGACGTCGTGTGGGAGACGATCGTCGAGTTCGAGGTGTCCCGGTTCGTCGCGGTGTGGCACTCGCAGGTGCCCCAGGAGGTCGGCCCGGTCCGCTCGGTCCGCCCGATGGACCCGGACATCGTCTCGCCGATGAACGGCCTGCTGACGTTCTCCGGCGGCCAGCCCGGCATCCTCGACCTGGTCGCGGCGAGCCCCACGCAGGTCATCAGCCACGACGCCGGTGCGGCGGGGCTGTACCGGATCAGGACCCGCTCGGCCCCGCACAACGTGTACGCCGACCCGACCGCGCTCTGGGCGCAGGCCGACGCCAGCCACCAGAGCAGCCCGGGCGAGCAGTTCGCGTTCGCCCGGACCGCGGAGCGCGCGACCGCGGTCGCCTCCGGCACCCCGGCGACCACCCTGGCGTTCGACCTGTCCAGCCAGTCGAAGCCCTCGTGGACGTGGAACGGGACGGTCTGGGAGCGCTCGGAGGGCTCGACGCCCGCGGTGGCCGCCTCCGGCGCCCGGCTGTCCGCGACGAACGTCGTGTCGATCGTCGCCGAGCACCCGGGCACGCCGTTCGGCGCGCAGAACGGGGCGGTCGTGCCGACCTACACGCTCGTCGGCTCGGGCGAGGCCACGCTCGCGACCGGCGGGAAGACGATCCCGGTGCGCTGGCAGAAGGACTCCCGCGACGCCCCGATGCAGC
Source organism: Cellulomonas sp. EB106-03-03-XG116 (assembly GCF_058792015.1). Classification (NCBI taxonomy): domain Bacteria; kingdom Bacillati; phylum Actinomycetota; class Actinomycetes; order Micrococcales; family Cellulomonadaceae; genus Cellulomonas; species Cellulomonas sp. EB106-03-03-XG116. The sequence continues at coordinate 3,919 of NZ_JBYTEP010000079.1, read as the reverse complement.
TGTTCACCGCCGACGGCGCGCCCGCGCTGTTGGCGCCGGGCAACACGTGGGTGGAGCTGGTGCCGGCCGGGACGGGCTCGCTCGCGATCTCCTGACCGGCGCGCCCGGGCCGGTCGCCCGGCCCGGGTCGCCCGTCAGAACGCGTAGGGGAACCGGCTCCAGTCCGGGTCGCGGCGCTCGAGGAACGCGTCCCGGCCCTCGACGGCCTCGTCCGTCATGTACGCCAGCCGGGTCGCCTCGCCCGCGAACACCTGCTGGCCCGCGAGGCCGTCGTCCGCCAGGTTGAACGCGAACTTCAGCATCCGGATCGCCTGCGGCGACTTCGTCGCGATGATCCGCGCGTACTCGAGCGCGGCGTCCTCGAGGTCGGCGTGGTCGACGACGTCGTTGACCGCGCCCCACGCGTAGGCCTGCTCGGCGGAGTACTCGCGCGCCAGGAAGAAGATCTCCCGCGCCCGCTTCTGCCCGGTCTGCCGGGCGAGCAGCGCCGAGCCGTACCCGCCGTCGAACGACCCGACGTTGGCGTCGGTCTGCATGAACCGCGCGTGCTCGCGGGACGCGATCGTCAGGTCCGCGACCACGTGCAGCGAGTGCCCGCCGCCGGCCGCCCAGCCGTTCACGACCGCGACGACGACCTTCGGCATCGTCCGGATGAGGCGCTGCACCTCGAGGATGTGCAGCCGGCCCGCGCGCGCCGGGTCGATCGCGTCCGCGGTCTCGGCCTCGGTCGAGCCGGTGTACCGGTAGCCGTCGCGCCCGCGGATGCGCTGGTCGCCGCCGGAGCAGAACGCGTAGCCGCCGTCCTTGGGGCTCGGGCCGTTGCCGGTGAGCAGCACCGTGCCGACGTCGGAGGTCATCCGGGCGTGGTCGAGCACCCGGTACAGCTCGTCGACGGTGTGCGGCCGGAACGCGTTGCGTACCTCGGGCCGGTCGAACGCGACCCGCACCACGGGCAGGTCCCGCACGCCGCCGTCCTCGGACCGGGCGACGCCGCGGTGGTAGGTGAGGTCGGTGAGGTCCTCGAAGCCGGTGACCGTGCGCCAGCGGCTCGGGTCGAAGGTGTCGGAGACGCGCGGGGGCAGCGGGGTGGCGGCGGGGTCGGTCACGGTGCCCAGCGTAGGGCGGGACGCCCGGGCGAGGTTCTGGTACGGTCGTACCAGAAACGGGCGCGGGACGGCGGAGACTGCCACCCGGCGCGCCCCGTCCCCGGGAGGGATCACCCATGGCGTGGGTCGTGCTCATCGTGTCCGGACTGCTGGAGGCGGGCTGGGCGCTCAGCCTCAAGGCGTCGGACGGCTTCACGAAGCTGTGGCCGAGCGTGTCGTTCGGCGTGCTGGCGATCCTGTCGTTCGCCGGCCTCAGCTGGGCGCTGCGGTCGCTGCCGGTCGGGGTCGCGTACGGCGTCTGGGTCGGCATCGGGGCGTCGGCGACCGCGGTCCTGGCGATCGTGCTGTTCGGCGAGTCCGTGTCGGTGCTCAAGATCGTGTCGCTCGTGCTGATCGTGGCGGGCGTCGTCGGGCTGAACCTGTCGGGCGGCGGGCACTGATGACCGGTCCCGCCGGCGCGGCGGGCGCACCCGGCGCGTCCGGCGCCGCCGGCGGCACCGCCAAGGGCGTGCGGCGCCGCGCCGAGCTCGCCCGGGCCGCCGCCGACCTGGTCCGCGAGGAGGGCCCGGCGGCGCTCAGCCACCGGGCGGTGGCGTCCCGCGCCGGGCTGTCGCTGTCCGCGACGACGTACTACTACGCCGGGCTGGACGACCTCGCGGCCGCGGCGGGCGCGGCCCTGGTGGACGCGTGGGTCGCCCACGCGGACGGGGTGCTGGCGCGCGTCCGGTCCCGCGCCGCCGAGGGGGCCGCCGTCGAGGATCCCGCCGCCGTCGTGGTCGACGCCGTGCTGCCGCCCGGCGACGACGTGGCCGTGCGGGCGCATTACGAGCAGCTGCTCGCGGCGGGCCGGGTCCCGGCGCTCGCCGCGGCGCTCGGCGCCGGCCGGGCGCGGCTGGACGCGGTGCTCGCCGCCCTGCTCGCGGACCTGCGGCTGGGGGTGCCCGCGGCGGTCGCGCTCGGGGTGGTCGACGGGGCCGTGGTGGCGGCGACGAGCGAGGGCCGGCCGGTCCGCGACGCCGCCCGCGACCTGCTGCTCGCCGTGCTCGGTGCGCGCGAGCCTCTACGCTGAGCCGCGTGCACGTCTACGCGATCCCCCTGCGGACGCGCTTCCGCCGGATCACGGTGCGCGAGGGCGTGCTCGTCCGCGGCGAGGCCGGCTGGGGCGAGTTCAGCCCGTTCTGGGACTACGACGCCGCGGAGTCGGCGGCCTGGTGGCGCGCGACCCGCGAGGCGGCGGACCTCGGGTTCCCGGAGCCCGTCCGCGACCGCGTCCCGGTGAACGTGACGGTCCCCGCCGTGGGGCCGGACGCCGCGCGTCGGATCGTGCTCGCGTCGGGCGGCTGCACCACCGCCAAGGTCAAGGTCGCCGAGCCGGGCCAGGGCGCCGCGGAGGAGGCCGACCGGCTGGCGGCCGTCCGCGAGGCGCTCGGCCCCGGCGGCGCGATCCGCGTCGACGCGAACGCCGCCTGGGACGTCGACACCGCCGTCGAGCGGCTCAAGGTCCTCGACCGGGCCGCCCGCGGGCTCGAGTACGCCGAGCAGCCGGTCGCCTCCGTGCGCGACCTCGCGCGCGTGCGCCGGTCCACCTCCGTGCCGATCGCGGCCGACGAGTCGATCCGCCGCGCCGAGGACCCGCTCGCGGTGGTCCGCGCCGAGGCCGCCGACGTCGTGGTCCTCAAGGTGCAGCCGCTCGGCGGCGTGCGCGCCTGCCTGGACCTGGCCGAGCAGGTCGGCCTGCCGGTCGTGGTGTCCTCGGCGCTGGAGTCGTCGGTCGGGCTGGCGGCGGGCGTGGCGCTCGCGGCCGCCCTCCCCGAGCTGCCGTACGCCTGCGGGCTCGCGACCGCCCAGCTGCTCGCCGACGACGTCGCCGACCCGTCGCTGCTGCCCGTCGACGGGGCGCTGCCGGTGGCCGCGGCCCGGGCGGTCGTGCCGTCGGAGGAGCGCCTTGCGGCCACGGCCGCCGACGAGGCGACCGCGGCGCGCTGGGCGGAGCGGCTGGCGGCGGTGCGGGCGGTGACCCGGTGACGGCCCCGGCGGCCGGCGGCGGCCCCCGCGGCCCCGTGCGCGGCGCCCCCGCGGCCCGGGCGGCCCGCGTCCTGGTCCAGGAGCTCGCCGCGCACGGCGTCCGGGACGTCGTCCTGGCACCGGGGTCGCGCAGCGCCCCGCTCGCCTACGCGCTCGCGGAGGCCGCCCTGCCCGCCGCCGAGCGCCCGGCCGGCGCCCCGGAGGTCCGGCTGCACGTGCGGGTCGACGAGCGGGACGCCGCGTTCCTCGCGCTCGGCCTCGCCCGGGCCGCGGCGGCGGAGGGCGCACCGCGCGCGGTGGCGGTCGTGACCACGTCCGGCACCGCCGTCGCGAACCTGCACCCCGCGGTGCTGGAGGCGCACCACGCGGGCGCCCCGCTGCTCCTGCTCACCGCCGACCGCCCGCACGAGCTGCGCGGCACCGGCGCGAACCAGACCACCGTGCAGCCGGGGATCTTCGGCGCCGCCACCCGGCTCGAGGCCGACGTCCCCGCGCCGTCCGGCCGCGCCGGCGAGGACCGCGACCTGCGGCACCTGGTCTCCCGCGCCGTCGCGGCGGCGCTCGGGTCCCGCACCGGCGACCCCGGTCCCGTGCACCTGGACCTCGCCTACCGCGAGCCGCTGGTGCCCGGACCGGAGCCGTGGCCCGCCGACGGCGCGGCCGGGCGGGTGGCCGTCCCGCCCCGGCCCGTCGCCGCGCCCGCCGCGGGCGACCCCGACGTGCCCGCCCGCGCGGACCCCGTCTCTTATACACCTCTCCGAGCCCACGAGACATGGCGCCTGATCTGG
>NZ_JBYTEP010000078.1:0-2553 GCF_058792015.1 Cellulomonas sp. EB106-03-03-XG116 | reverse complement strand
TGGGAGATGGGGAGAAGAGCCAGGCCCGCGCCCGCGTCGTGCGCGACGGTCCGTCGGCCGCCCAGGCCGACGACGACGCGCCCGGCCCCGGTGTCGAGCGCGGCCGCGAGCAGCGTGCCCAGCCCCGCCGAGGTCGTCGCCCCCGGCGGGACCGCCCCCGGGTCGCCGGCGCCGAGCGCCAGCGCCCCGTCGACGTACGCGGTCCGCCCGCCGCCCGGCTCCGCCACGACGAGCACCGCGCCCGGCACGACCGCGCCGTGGGCGTCCGTCGTCGTGACCGGCAGCAGCTCGCCGCCGCGCGCCGCGCGGACCGCGTCGACCAGCCCCGCGCCGCCGTCGGACAGCGGCAGCGGGACCAGGGTGTCGCCGGGCGCGGCCTCGAGCCAGCCGGCGGTCAGCGCGGCCACGGCCTCGTCCGCGGTGAGCACCGGCCAGGGGTCGGCGCCCGCCGCGACGGACGGGCCGGCGACCCCGCGCACCGCGGACGCGGCGGGCCCGGGGCCGTCGCCCGGGCGCGCGTCGAACCGGCCGGGGGCGACGAGCACGTGCACGGCGCGATCCTCGCACGCCGGCGCGGTCCCCCACCCGCCCCGGTCCTGGTCAGCGCCCCGGACCGCTGTGGGATGATGCCGCGCGTGACTCTCCTCGCCCCCGGGACCACGTTCGCCGAGCCCGCGTCCTCCGCGCTGCTGCTGCTCGGCCAGGGCCGCGACCTCGCGTCGGAGCGCGGCGTCGAGTGCGTCGGCGGCCTGCCCGCCGCCTCGGACCCCGACCTGGTGGAACGCGCCCGCACCGCGCGGGCCGCGCTCGGCGACCGGGCGTTCGTGCTCGGCCACCACTACCAGCGCGACGAGGTCATCGACTTCGCCGACGTCACCGGCGACTCCTTCAAGCTCGCCCGCGAGGCCGCCGCCCGGCCCGAGGCCGAGTTCATCCTGTTCTGCGGCGTGCACTTCATGGCGGAGTCCGCCGACATCCTCACCTCCGACGCCCAGCAGGTCGTGCTGCCCGACATGGCGGCTGGCTGCTCGATGGCCGACATGGCCGCGATCGACCAGGTCGAGGACGCCTGGGACGTGCTGGTCGAGGCCGGCGTCGCCGGGGACACCGTCCCCGTGACCTACATGAACTCGACGGCTGCCATCAAGGCGTTCACCGGCCGGCACGGCGGCACCGTCTGCACGTCGTCGAACGCGCACGTCGCGCTGCGCTGGGCCTTCGACCAGGTCGGCGGCGTCGACGGCACCGGCAAGGTGCTGTTCATGCCGGACCAGCACCTGGGCCGGAACACCGCGGTGCTGGAGCTCGGCATCCCGCTGGAGGCGTGCGTCGTGTTCGACCCGCGCAAGCCGAACGGCGGCCTCACCGTCCAGCAGCTGCGGGACGCGCGGATGATCCTGTGGCGCGGGCACTGCTCGGTGCACGGCCGGTTCAGCGCGCAGAACGTCGTCGACGTCCGCGCCGCGGTCCCCGACGTCACCGTGCTGGTGCACCCCGAGTGCAAGCACGAGGTCGTCACGGGCGCCGACATGGTCGGGTCGACGGAGTACATCATCAAGGCGCTCGACGCGGCCCCCGCGGGGTCGGCCTGGGCGATCGGCACCGAGCTCAACCTGGTCCGCCGGCTCGCGCAGGCGCACCCGGACAAGCAGATCTCGTACCTCGACTCCACGGTCTGCTTCTGCTCGACCATGAACCGCATCGACCTCCCCCACCTGGTGTGGGCGATGGAGTCGCTGGTCGCCGGCCGCGTGCCGAACCGCATCGTCGTGGACGCGGACGACGCGCACTGGGCGCGGGTCGCGCTCGACCAGATGCTGGCGCTGCCCGGGTACTGACACGCTGGGGCGGTACGCCACCGCCGTCGGGAGGGGACGCTCGTGAGCACCGGGAACCCGTTGCGGATCGGCATCGTCGTGTTCGACGACGCCGAGGAGCTGGACGTGGTCGGGCCGTTCGACGTCCTGACCGCGTGGGCGGCGCACTCCGCGCTGCGGCCCGAGGTCGTGACGTTCTCGGCCGACGGCTCGGGCGTGCGGTGCGCCAAGGGGCTGCGGCTGGTGCCCGACGCCGCGCGCGAGGACGTCGGCCCGCTGCACGTGCTGGTGCACCCCGGCGGCCGCGGCACCCGCGCCCTGGCCCGGGACCACGACCACCTCGCGTGGGTGCGGGACCTGCGCCGGGAGACCGCGCTGATGACGTCCGTGTGCACCGGCGCGCTGGTCTACGCGGCGGCCGGCCTGCTGGCAGGCCGGCCGGCGACCACCCACTGGGCCGCGCTCGACGAGCTGGTGGAGCTGGACCCGAGCGTGCTGGTCGACACCGAGGCGCGGTTCGTGGACGACGGCGACGTCGTGACGAGCGCCGGCGTGTCGGCCGGGATCGACATGGCGCTGCACCTGGTGGCCCGGCTGGAGTCGCCGGAGGCGGCGCGCGCGGTGCGCCGGGGCATCCAGTACGACCCGGCCCCGCCGGTCTGAGACCCGGCTCGCCGGCTGGAGACGAGTGGAGGGGGGGGGGGGGGGGGGAAGAGAGGGAGCAGAGGAGGGGGAG
>NZ_JBYTEP010000077.1:0-9258 GCF_058792015.1 Cellulomonas sp. EB106-03-03-XG116 | reverse complement strand
TGGAGAAGAGACGGGCCCGGGCGTCACACCGCCAGGCGCGCCAGCAGCAGCGCCTCGGCCAGCACCACGCGCTCCAGCTCGCCGAGGTGCACCGACTCGTTCGCGCCGTGCGCCCGCGAGTCCGGGTCCTCGACGCCGGTCACCAGGATCGCCGCGTCGGGGTACACCTCGAGCAGGTCGGCGATGAACGGGATCGACCCGCCGATGCCGATGTCGACCGGGTCGGTCCCCCACGCGTCGGCGAACGCGGCGCGCGCGGCCTGCATCGCGGCCGAGTCGGCGGGGGCCTGGAACGGCTTGCCGAGCTCGCCGTCCCGGACGGTCACCCGGGCGCCGAACGGGGCGTGGCCCTCGAGGTGCGCGCGCAGGGCGGCCAGCGCGGCGGCCGGGTCCTGCCCGGGCGCGATCCGCATCGACAGCTTGGCGGTGGCCTTCGGGGCGATCGTGTTCGACGCGGTGGCGACGCGCGGGGCGTCGAGGCCGATCACGGCGATCGTCGGGCGGGTCCACAGCCGCGCGGTGAGCGGGCCGGTGCCGGCGAGGGTCACGCCGTCGAGCACGCTCGCGTCGGCGCGGAACGCGGCCTCGTCGTAGTCGACCGTCGGGTCGGCGGCCGACACCAGGCCCTCGACCGCGACGTCGCCGGCGTCGTCGTGCAGCGTGGCGATCAGCCGGGACAGCAGGGTCACGGCGTCGAGCACCGGGCCGCCGAACATGCCGGAGTGCACCGCGTGGTCGAGCACGGCCACCTCGACCTCGAGGTCGACGAGCCCGCGCAGCGAGGTCGTGAGGCCGGGGACGCCGATCTTCCAGTTCGACGAGTCGGCGACCACGATGACGTCCGCGCGCAGCAGGTCGGAGTACGTGTGCAGGAACCGGGTGAAGGACGGCGAGCCGACCTCCTCCTCGCCCTCGACGAACACCGTGACGCCGACGCCCAGCTCGTCGCCGAGCACGCGCAGCGCGCCGAGGTGCGCCACGACGCCGGCCTTGTCGTCCGCGGCGCCGCGCCCGAACAGCCGGCCGTCGCGCTCGGTCGGCTCGAACGGCTCGGTGTCCCAGTCCTCGCGGGCGCCGGGGGGCTGCACGTCGTGGTGCGCGTAGAGCAGGACGGTCGGGGCGCCGGCCGGGGCGGGGCGGCGGGCGACGACCGCCGGCGCGCCGGGCGTGCCGTCGGGCCGCTCGACCGAGAGCACCTGCACCTCGGGCAGGCCGGCCTCGCCGAGCAGCCGGGCGACGTGCTCGGCGCTGGCGGCGACGTGCGCCTGGTCGAAGTCGGCGTTCGACACCGAGGGCACGCGCACGAGCGCCTCGAGGTCGGCGCGGACCGCCGGGAAGGCGGCGGCGACCCGGGCGCGCAGGTCGGCGACGGCCGCGGGGTCGGCGGGCGTGGGGGAAGCGTGGGTGGCGGTGGGCTCTGTCACGGATCGCCACGCTACTCGACTACCCTGGAGGGGTGTTCGGACGCAGCAAGGACAGCACCTCCCCCGCGGAGCAGGCCACCCCGGGTCTCGTCGAGGAGACCCCGGGCCTGATCGAGGCCGGGAAGGGCCGCCCCACCCCCAAGCGGAAGACGGCCGAGGCCGCGAACCGCCGGCCGCTCGTGCCCCAGGACCGCAAGGCCGCGGCCAAGGACGCGCGCGCCGCGCAGCGGGCCGAGCGAGACAAGCAGTACGCCGCGATGCAGACCGGCGACGAGCGGTACATGCCCGCCAAGGACAAGGGCCCCGTGCGCCGGTACATCCGGCAGTACGTCGACGCCCGGTGGAGCCTCGGCGAGCTGTTCCTGCCGGTCGCCATCGTCATGCTGCTGCTCAACATGCTGCTGACGTCGGTCAGCCCGGAGCTCGCGTTCCTGGGCCTGGTCGTCCTCTACCTGTTCATCATCGGCATGGTCGTCGACGTGATCATCATGTGGCGCAAGCTCCGCAAGAAGCTCACCGCCAAGTTCGGCGACGCCGGCCAGCAGCGCGGGCTGATGATGTACGCCGTCACCCGGGTGTTCCAGATCCGCCGCGCCCGCCTGCCGAAGCCGCAGGTCAAGCACGGCGACTACCCCGAGTGAGCCGGCGCTCCTAGACCGTCCTAGGGTGGTGGCATGGTCAACTACCGCCACCTGGGCCGCTCCGGCCTCAAGATCTCCGAGATCACCTACGGCAACTGGCTGACGCACGGCTCGCAGGTCGAGAACGACGCCGCGACCGCCTGCGTCCGCGCCGCGCTCGACGCCGGCATCAGCTCCTTCGACACCGCGGACGTCTACGCGAACACGGTCGCCGAGGAGGTGCTCGGCGAGGCCCTCAAGGGCGAGCGCCGGCAGTCGCTGGAGATCTTCACGAAGGTCTACTGGCCGACCGGCCCCAAGGGCCCGAACGACACCGGCCTGTCCCGCAAGCACATCATGGAGTCGATCGACGGCTCCCTGCAGCGCCTCCAGACCGACTACGTCGACCTGTACCAGGCGCACCGCTACGACCACGCGACGCCGCTCGAGGAGACGATGCAGGCGTTCGCCGACGTCGTGCGCTCCGGCAAGGCGCTGTACATCGGCGTCTCCGAGTGGACCGCGGACCAGATCCGCGCGGGCCACGCGCTGTCGAAGGAGCTCGGCTTCCAGCTGGTCTCGAACCAGCCGCAGTACTCCGCGCTGTGGCGGGTCATCGAGCCCGAGGTCGTCCCGGCGTCCGAGGAGCTGGGCGTGTCCCAGATCGTCTGGTCCCCCGTGGCCCAGGGCGTGCTCACCGGCAAGTACAAGCCGGGCCAGCCGCTGCCCGAGGGCTCGCGCGCGACGGACGAGAAGGGCGGCGCGAACACCATCAAGCGCTTCCTGGACCAGCCGAACGTGCTCCAGCGCGTGCAGGACCTCACCCCGGTCGCGAACGAGCTCGGGCTGTCGCTCGCGCAGCTCGCGGTCGCCTGGGTGCTGCAGAACCAGAACGTCGCCGCGGCGATCATCGGGGCGTCGCGCCCCGAGCAGGTCACCGAGAACGTCAAGGCGTCCGGGGTCGAGATCCCGGCCGAGCTGATGACGCGGATCGACGAGATCCTCGGCGACGCGGTCATCGCGGACCCGGCGGAGACGGCGAAGAACTCGCCCGCCTCGCGCTGACCCGCACGACGACGCAGGGCCGGCACCCTCCCGGGGTGCCGGCCCTGCGGTCGTCTCCGGGCGGGTGGCTAGCGGCCCTCCCCCGGCTCGGCAGGCTCCGCCGCGGCGACGGCCGGCGGCACCGGCACGGTGAGCCGCGGCAGCAGCCAGTGGATCAGCGGGCCGATGCCGAGCGCGTACGCCAGCGTGGCGAACCCGAGCGTGCCGCCCAGCGCCCAACCCACCGCGACGACGGTGACCTCGATCGCGATCCGCACGGGACCGACCGGCCAGCCGGTACGGGCGACCAGGCCGGTCATCAGGCCGTCCCGCGGCCCCGGGCCGAGCCGCGCGCCGATGTACAGCGCGGAGGCGAGCCCGTTGAGCACGATGCCGGCCAGCACCATGCCGACCCGCGCGGCGAGCGGGAGCGCCTCGGGCAGCAGGTCGAGCAGTGCGAGGAACGGGTCGATGAGGACGCCGATCAGCACCACGTTCGCGACGGTGCCGATCCCGGGCTTCTGCCGCAGCGGCCACCAGGCGCCGAGGATCAGCACGCTGAGCACGATCGTCACCGTGCCGAGCGACCAGCCGACCTGCCGGGACACACCCTGGCTCAGCACGTCCCACGGCATGTTGCCGAGGCCGGTGTGCACGAGCAGGGCGATCGAGGCGGCGTAGAGGACGAGGCCGCCGACGAGCTGGACGGCGCGCCGTCCGGCGTGGGCGGGGCGCCGGGCGGCGACGGGAGCGGTGGCGGGGGTGGCCCCCGCGTCGGCGGTGGCATCGGGCTGAGCGGTCACGGACTCATCATCGGCGCAAACCGGCCTTCCCTTCGATAGCCACTTGCGCAAGAGTGGCCTCATGTCCACGCTCCTCGTCTCCGACCGTCGGATCGGCGGCACCGGGCTGGCCGCCGTCCTCGGCAGCTGGCGGCGCCCGGGCCCGGCGTACGCCGCGCTCGCCGACGCCGTCCGCCGCGCGGTCCTCGCCGGCGACCTGCCGCTCGCCACCCGGGTGCCCGGGGAGCGGGAGCTGGCCGACGTGCTCGGGGTGTCCCGCACGACGACCTCGGGAGCGTACGGGCTGCTGCGCGACGAGGGGTACCTGGTGAGCCGCCAGGGCTCCGGGACCGTGACGGCGCTGCCCGGGGACCGCACCCGCGGCGGGGCCGCGCTCCCGCTGCACCGGCCGCTCGCCACGGACGGGGTCGTCGACCTGACGATCGCCGCGTGCCCGGCGCCGCGCGAGCTGCACGAGGCCGCCCGGCGCGCCGTCGACGCCCTGCCCCGGCACGCCGGCCACGGGTACGCACCGCTCGGCCTCGACGTGCTCCGCGCCGCGATCGCGGACCGCTACACCGCCCGCGGCACCCCGACGACGCCCGACCAGGTGCTCGTCACGACGGGCGCCCAGCACGCCATCGCGCTGCTCATGCGGACGCACGCGGGGCCGGGCGACCGGGTGGTCGTCGAGCAGCCCACCTACCCGCACGCGATCGACGCGGCGCGGTCGGTCGGCGCGCGGCCGGTCCCCGTCCCCACCGGGCGCGACGGCACCGACCTGGACCTGCTGGAGTCGACGGTGCGCCAGGTCGCCCCGCGGCTCGTCTACCTGATCCCCGACCACCACAACCCGACGGGGGCGACGCTGGGCGGCGCCGCGCGCGAGCGGGTGCGCGCGCTGGCCCGGCGCACCGGGACGGTGGTGGCCGGCGACGAGGTGCTCACCGACCTCACGCTCGACGGCCCCGCGCCCGAGCCGTTCGCCGGCGACGGCCACGCGCCGCGGGTGGTCGCGATCGGGTCGATGTCCAAGAGCCACTGGGGCGGCCTCCGGGTCGGCTGGCTGCGCGGGCCGGCGGACCTCGTGGCCCGGCTCGCGCTCGCCCGGCGCAGCGCGGACCTCGGCACGGCGGTGCTGGACCAGCTGGTCGCCGTCGAGCTGCTCCGGCTCGGCGAGGGGCCCCTGACCGAGCGGCGGGACCGGCTGCGCGCGGGGCGGGACCTGCTGGTCCGGCTCCTCGGGGAGCGGCTGCCGGGGTGGCGGTTCGCGGTGCCCCCGGGCGGGCAGGCGCTGTGGGTCGACCTCGGGGCGCCGGTGTCGTCGGCGCTCAGCGCGCTGGCGCTCGCCCACGGGGTGCGGGTGGCACCGGGCCCGGCCTTCGGGGTCGACGGCGGGCTCGAGGACCGGCTGCGGCTGCCGTTCACCGTCGAGCCCGAGGAGCTGCACCGGGCGGTCGACGGCCTGGCGCTGGCGTGGGCGGCGCTCGGGGCGCCGGGCCGGGTGGACGCGGGGGCGCCGCCGCTGGCAGGGACGACGGGCGCGCTCGTCTAGGGCCGGGCGCCGCCCGCGGGGTCCTCGCGCCCCGCGGCGGTCGGCCCGCGGCCGTCAGTCCCGCGGCCGGACCGTCACCTGCTCGGGCACGGCGCCCAGGTCGTAGGCGGGCGCCACGAGCGCGCCGTCGTTCCGCAGCACCACCGTGCGGGCCCCCTGGTCGCGCAGGGTGCGCCAGTGCGCGCCGAGCCACTCCTCGGCGTCGTACCGGGTCCCGAACACCGGCGACAGCGGCCGGTCCAGGACCTCGCCGGACGCGCCCGCGAGCTCCCACGCCCACTGCGGGTGCAGCGCGGTCACGCGGCACCCGCCGGGGCGGCCGCGCGGGTCGCGGCGTCGCGGGCGAGCGCCCGGCCGATCCGCGACGCCCAGAACGGCCCCTCGTAGATGAACCCGGTGTAGCCCTGCACCAGGTCGGCGCCCGCGGCCAGGTAGGCGCGCGCGTCCGCCGGGGTGGTGATGCCGCCGACGCCGATCACCACCCGGTCCGCGCCGAGCCGGTGCCGCAGCCGGGCGACGACCACCAGGCCGCGGTCGAGCAGCGGCGGGCCGGACAGCCCGCCGGGGCCGAGGTCGTGCGCGATCGTGGTGTTGACCGCGACCACGCCGTCGAGCCCGAGCTCGGTGACCAGGTCCGCGACCGCGTCGACGTCGGCGTCCGCGAGGTCGGGGGCGATCTTGACCAGGAGCGGGACGCGCGGGCGCCCCGCGCGGGCGGCCGACTCGTCCGCGGCGGCGCGGGCCGCCTGCAGGATCGGGCGCAGCGCGTCGACGGACTGCAGGTCGCGCAGGCCGGGCGTGTTCGGCGACGACACGTTCACGACGAGGTAGTCGGCGTACGGCGCGAGCAGGCCGGCGCTGGTGGCGTAGTCGTCGGCGGCGTCCTCGGGCGCGGTGACCTTGGTCTTGCCGATGTTCACGCCGACGACGAGCGCGCGGCCCGACGCGGACGAGCGCAGCCGGCGCAGGCGCTCGGCGACCGCGGCGGCGCCCTCGTTGTTGAAGCCCATCCGGTTGCGCAGGCCGCGCCGGTCGAGCACCCGCCACAGCCGCGGCGCCTCGTTGCCGGGCTGCGCGTGCGCCGTGACGGTGCCGATCTCGACGAACCCGAAGCCGAGCATCGTCAGCCCCGGCACCCCCACGGCGTTCTTGTCGAACCCCGCGGCGAGCCCGAACGGCGACGGGAACGTGCGCCCGAGCACGCGGACCGCGCCGGACGGCGGCGGGGTCAGCGCGGCGCGCAGCGCGCCGTTCAGGACCGGGACCCGGGAGGCGACGCGGATGGCGCGGAACGCGAGGTGGTGCGCCTGCTCGGGGTCGATGCGGGAGAAGACCTGGCGGAAGAGGAGGCCGTACACGGCCCCCAACCTACTGGTCCCCGGGGGCGGCCGGCCGGGACCCGGCGACGGCGGCGGGCCGCGGGCGGGTGCGCCAGAGCCAGGCGACGCCGAGGAACGGCAGCACGAGCGGCACGTAGCCGTAGCCCTGGCCGTACACCGACCACACCGTCTGGTCCGGGAAGTCGCCGGCGTCGAGGACCGACAGGGTGCCGACCGCGAGGACGCCGAGCAGCTCGACGCCGACCGCGGCCCAGGCGAGCCGGCGGCGGTCGGTCGCCAGGGCGATCGTGGCGACGACGTAGACGAGCGCGGCGAGCGCGGACAGCAGGTAGGCGAGCGGGGCCTCGTCGAACTTCGCGACGAGCTGGTAGCCCGCGCGCGCCGTGGCGGCGAGGGCGAACACGCCGTAGACCGCGACGAGGACGCGGCCGGGGCCGGACGCGGTGCTGCCGTGCGGCTCGGGCGCCGCCGGGCTCGCCGTCACGCGCCGGCCCAGGTCTGGTCGAGCCGCAGCTGCAGGAACGCCACCGCCACCGCCGCGATCAGCAGCACGACCGACGACCACCGGGTGCGCTCCGCGAACGCCCACAGCGCGGCCGCGGGCAGCAGGATCAGCTGGGTCACCACGTAGCCCCAGAACACGACGGGCTCGTCCGGCACCGTGCCGGTCGCCTGCCGGACGCCCGCGACGACCGCCTGGACCACCATCAGCCCCTCGACGACGGCCGCGCCCCACAGCTGCCGGAGCACCACGGCGCGGTCCCGGACCGCGGACACCAGGGCCCAGGCGGCCAGCGCGAGGGCCGCCGCGGCGACGGCGTAGAGCAGGGGCGGGGTCACGGGGCCCCACGGTACCCGGACGCGGCGATAGCATCGGCGGGTGCCCCGAGTGACGCTGACCTCCGCGAACCCCGCCCGCCAGACCGCCGACGCCCTCATCGTCGCGGTCGCCAGCAGCCCCGCCGGCCCCCGGGTCGTCGGCGCCGACTGGCTCCCCGCCGAGACCGTCGAGCAGGTGACCGGCCTCGCCGGCGTCCTCGGCATCACCGGCGCCGTCGACGAGGTCCGGCGGCTGCCCGCCGCGGGCGCCCTGGCGGCGAGGACCGTCGTGCTCACCGGCGTCGGCCCGCTCGACGAGGTCGTCCCGGACGCCGAGACCCTGCGCCGCGCCGCCGGCGCCGCCCTGCGCGAGCTGACCGGGGCGACGTCCGTCGCCGTCGCGCTGCCCGCCGAGGACGCGGAGCAGGTCGCCGCGGTCGCGGAGGGCGCCCTGCTCGGCGCCTACGCGTACACCCGGTACCGCTCGGGCGAGGACGCCCCGGCCCCGGCCGCGGAGATCACCGTGCTCACCCCGCGCGCCCGCGACAAGTCGGCCACGAAGGCGCTCGCCCGCGCCGAGGTGCTGGCCGCCGCCGTGCACGGCGTGCGCGACCTCGTGAACGCGGCGCCGAACGACCTCTACCCCGCCGCGTTCGCCGACGCCGCCAAGGCCGCGGTCAAGGACACCGGCGCCAAGGGCGTCAAGGTCACCGTGCTGGACGAGAAGGCGCTCGCCGCCGGCGGCTACGGCGGCATCCTCGGCGTCGGCCAGGGCTCGGCCCGCCCGCCCCGCCTGGTCAAGGTCTCCTACGCCCCGTCCCGCCCGGCCGCCAAGGTCGCGCTGGTCGGCAAGGGCATCACGTTCGACTCCGGCGGCATCTCGATCAAGCCCGCCGCGGGCATGGACGCGATGAAGTCCGACATGGCCGGCGCCGCCGCCGTGCTGCACACCGTGCTCGCCGCCGCGCGGCTCGAGCTCCCCGTCGCCGTCACCGGCTGGCTCTGCCTCGCCGAGAACATGCCGTCGGGCACCGCGCAGCGCCCGTCCGACGTGCTGACCATCCGCGGCGGCAAGACCGTCGAGGTGCTCAACACCGACGCCGAGGGCCGCCTCGTGATGGCCGACGGCCTCGTCGCCGCGGTCGAGGAGAAGCCGGACGTGGTCCTCGACATCGCCACGCTCACCGGCGCGCAGCTCGTCGCGCTCGGCCCGCGCGTCTCCGCGGTCATGGGCGACGACTCCACCCGCACCGAGGTCGTCGACGCGGCCGGCGCCGCCGGCGAGGCGTTCTGGCCGATGCCGCTGCCCGCCGACCTCCGCGCCGGGCTCAAGTCGAAGGTCGCGGACATCGCCAACATCGGCGACCGGTTCGGCGGGATGCTCACCGCGGGCCTGTTCCTGCAGGAGTTCGTCGGGACCACGCCGTGGGCGCACCTCGACATCGCCGGCCCGGCGTTCAACGAGAAGGCGCCGTTCGGGTACACCCCGGCCGGCGGCACCGGCGTGGGCGTCCGCACGCTGCTCGCGCTGATCGAGGCCCGCGCGATCCGCTGACCCCGGCGCGGCGCCGGAGCGCCGCCCGCCCCGCACGGCCACGAGCGCCCGGCGCCCTCCCCGGAGGGCGGCCGGGCGCCTGTTTCTTCTACACATCTGACGCTGCCGACGAAGGCCGT
>NZ_JBYTEP010000076.1:0-12203 GCF_058792015.1 Cellulomonas sp. EB106-03-03-XG116 | reverse complement strand
CCCCCCCCCCCCCCCCCCCCCCCCCCCCCCCCCCCCCCCCCCCCCCCCCCCCCCCCCCCCCCCCCCCCCCCCCCGGCGCTGGTGTCAGTTCTGGCTCGGGGACTCCACGACCAGGTCACCGGAGATGATCTGGGCCTTCAGGTCCTCGACGGCCGTCTTGACCTCGGCCGGCACCTTCGCGTCGAAGTCGTGGAACGGCGCGATGCCGATGCCCTCGTTCTCCAGGGTGCCGACGTACGGGTCGGAGGAGAAGCTGCCCTCGGAGGCCTCCTTGACCGTGTCGTACACGGCCTGGCCGATCTCCTTCATGACCGAGGTCAGGATGATCGAGGAGTAGTCGGGCGAGGTCTCGAACCAGTCCGCGTCGACGCCGACGATCGCGACGTCACCGGCCTCCTGCGCGGCGGCGGCGGCGCCGAGGCCGACCGGGCCGGCGACGGGCATGATGACGTCCGCGCCCTGGTCGATGAAGCCCTTGGCCAGGTTCTGGCCGTTGGTCTGGTTCTCGAAGTCACCGGTGAAGGAGCCCGTCTGGGCCTCCTTGTCCCAGCCGAGGACCTTGACGTCCGCGCCGTTGTCCTCGTTGTACTTGGCGACGCCGTCGGCGAAGCCGTCCATGAAGATCGAGACGGACGGGAGCTGGATGCCGCCGAAGGTGGCGACGGTGCCCGTGGTGGACGTGCCCGCGGCGACGTAGCCGGCGAGGTACGCGGCCTCCTGCGTGTTGAACAGCAGCGGCTTGGCGTTGTCCAGCGTCACCGGGTTGAAGTCGGCGTCGGTGAACGCGGAGTCGATCAGCGCGAACTCGATGTCCGGGTTGGCCTCGGCGGCCTCCTGGATCGGGTCCTCGAGCAGGAAGCCGACGCCGATGATGAGGTTGCAGTCCTGCTGCACCAGCGAGTCGATGTTCGGCGTGAAGTCGGTCTCGGCGGTCGACTCGACCTTGACCTCCTCGATGCCCAGGTCGGCCTTGGCGCGGTCCAGGCCCTCGGCGCCGGACTGGTTGAAGGACTTGTCCTCGAAGCCGCCCGAGTCGGAGACCATGCAGGCCTTGAAGTCGGAGGCGCCGGTGTCGCCGCCGCCGCCGGCGGTGCTGTCGGACTCCTCCGGCGCGCTGCCGCAGGCGGCGAGGGCGAGCGCGACAGCCCCGGTGAGGGCGGCCGCACGGATGATCTTCTTCACGCGATGCTCCTGCTTCTCGTCGTCGACCGGTCCGCTGAGGCCCGCCCGGTCACCGCGCGCGACGCTGCGCGCGGGACGGTCGGGGTCGTCCGGTGTTCGCCGTGAACACTAGCCACGCGCAGGTGACGACTGTGTTACGGAGCACTCTCCCGGGCCCTTCGTTACTGACTTGGAACATTCGTCCGCGCCCCGGATCACCCGACCGGCCCAGCGGGCCCCGCCGAGCGGCGTCAGCCCCCGGGCGTCGCGCCGACGCGCAGCGCCGCCCGGGCGAGCAGCGCGGCGCCCGCGGCGATCGCGCGCTCGTCGACGACCAGGTCGCCCTGGTGGATGTCGTAGGTCCGGCCGCCCGGCGTCCGGGTGCCCAGCCGGGCCATCGCGCCGGGGACACGGGTGAGGTACCAGGCGAAGTCCTCGCCGCCGAGCGACTGCTCGGTCAGCTGCACGGACTCCTCGCCGAGGACGTCGCGCGCCGCGGCCTCGAGCACCGCGACCGCCCGCTCGTCGTTCTCCACGGGCGGGACGCCGCGCTGGTGCCGCACCTCGACCTCGACCCCGTAGGGGGCGACGACCTGCTCCACCGCGTCGTGCAGGACCTGGGACGCCTTCTCCCAGGCGCGGACGTCGAGGCAGCGCAGCGTGCCACGCACCGAGCCCGACGCCGGGATCGCGTTGTGCGCCGAGCCCGCCTGGACCGCGCCCCAGGTGAGGTTGACGCCCGAGCGCGGGTCGAGCCGCCGGCCGAGGACCGCGGGCACCTGGGTGATGACCTGGCCGAGCGCGTACACGAGGTCGGCGGTGAGGTGCGGGCGCGAGGTGTGCCCGCCGGGGCCGGTGAGCACGACGGTGATCTCATCGGAGGCCGAGGTGATCGGGCCGATCCGGCTGCCGATCCGGCCGACGTCGACCTTGGGGTCGCAGTGCAGCGCGAAGATCCGGCCGATGCCGTCCAGCGCGCCGGCCTGGAGAACGTCGAGCGCGCCACCCGGCTGCACCTCCTCGGCGGGCTGGAACACCAGGCGCACGCCGGTGGGCAGCTCGCCCGCCTCGTGCAGCTCGGCCAGCACCAGCCCGGCGCCGAGCAGCGCCGTGGTGTGCACGTCGTGGCCGCAGGCGTGCGCGACGCCGTGCACCGTCGACGCGTACGGCAGCCCGGTGGTCTCCTGCACCGGCAGCGCGTCGATGTCCGCGCGCAGCGCGATCCGGCGGCGGCCGGTCTCCACGGGGCTCGGGCCGATGTCGCACGTCAGGCCGGTCCCGGGGAGCAGCCGCGGCGACAGGCCGGCGAGCCGCAGCCGCTCCGCGATCACCCGGGTCGTGCGCTGCTCGGTGCGGCCGAGCTCGGGGTGGGCGTGGATGTCGCGCCGGATCTCCACCAGCTCGGGCTGCAGGGTGGCGACGAGCTGGCTGACCCGGGTGGCGTCGACGATCACCCTCCCGACCCTAGCCGTCCGCGCAGGTGGCGGCAGGTCCGCGACCACGGCCGCGGGTGCCGCGGGACGTCAGAGCAGGTCGTCGCGACCCCGGCCGCGCCAGCCGTCGACGGCCTGCTTGACCGCCTGCGCGTGCGCCCGCGTCGTGACCAGCAGCGCGTCCGCGGTGTCCACCACGACGGCGTCCCGGACGCCCAGCACGGTGACCGCCCGGCCGGCGCCCGGCACGACGACGGCGCCCGCGGCGTCCAGCCGCTGCACCAGCGCGTCGTCGCCCAGCGTGCGCCCGCCGTCGACGCCGACCGCCGGCAGCAGCGCCGCGAGCGAGTCGAAGTCGCCCACGTCGTCCCACGTGAAGGAGCCCGGCACCACGGCGACGCCGCCGGCCGCCGCGACCGGCTCCGCGATGGCGTGGTCGATGGCGATCTTGGTCAGCCCGGGCCAGGTCTCGGCGAGGGCGGCCTCGCGGCGCTCCGGGTCGTCCCAGGCGGCGGCGATCGCGCGGAGGCCGGCGGCCAGCGGGGGCAGCTGCCGGGCGAGGTGGTCGAGCAGCACGCCCGCCCGCACGAGGAACATGCCCGCGTTCCACCAGTAGTCGCCGGTGGCGAGGTACTCGGCGGCGGTCTCGGCGTCCGGCTTCTCGGTGAACCCGGCCACGTGCCGCGCGCTCGGCGCGCCCTCGGCCCCGAGCGCGTCGGCGGCCCGGATGTAGCCGAACGCGGTCGACGGCTCGGTGGCCTCGATCCCGATGGTGACGACGTAGCCGGCGCGCGCGGCGGCGACCCCCTCGGTCACCGCGGACCAGAAGCCGTCGAGGTCGTCGATCACGTGGTCGGCGGCGAACGACCCGAGGACGACGTCCGGGCCGTGCCGCTCCGCGAGGATCGCGGCGGCCAGGCCGATGGCGGCCATGGAGTCGCGCGGGGACGGCTCGGCGACGACCTGACCGGGCCCGAGCTCGGGCAGCTGGGCCGCGACGGCCTCCGCGTGCCGCACGCCGGTCACGACCAACACGCCGTCCCGCCCGGTGAGCGGCAGCAGCCGGTCGACGGTGCCCTGCAGCAGCGTGCGGCCCGTGCCGGTCAGGTCGTGCAGGAACTTCGGCGAGCCCTGCCGGGACAGCGGCCACAGCCGGGTGCCGGCTCCCCCGGCGGGCACGACGGCGTGGAAGCCGTCGATCGGGCGGGGCTGCGCGGGCGACGCGGGCGTGGCGGGGCTCGACATGGCGGGCAGCGTATCGGGAGGAACCGGGCCGCTGCCGCACCGCCGTCACCCGAGCGGGTGGCCGCGTCGGCACGCCTTCCCGACCAGGGACCCAGGTCCCGTCCGGCGTGTGCGCTTGATCACATCGGGCGCGATCTGGCCCCCGACGGCAGGGTGACCCAGTGCACGATCACTACAGTGATCGGACCGGACACAGCAGTCCCGCCCGAACTCGCCAGGAGGCCACCCGTGCCCACTGCGCCTGCCGAAGCCCGCGACGACGCCGCCCCCACGGCCAAGCGGATCCCCGGCGGCACCCTCTACCGCGGCCGCGAAGGCATGTGGTCCTGGGTCGCCCACCGGATCACCGGCGTGCTCATCTTCTTCTTCCTGCTCGTGCACGTGCTCGACACGTCGCTCGTGCGGGTCTCCCCCGAGGCGTACAACGCCGTCATCGGGACCTACAAGAACCCGATCATGGGGCTCGGCGAGGCCGGCCTCGTCGCCGCCATCGTGTTCCACGCCTTCAACGGCATCCGGATCATCCTGGTCGACTTCTGGTCCAAGGGCGCGAAGTACCAGCGCGTGATGCTCTGGGTCGTGCTCGGCCTGTTCGTCGTGACCATGGCGGGCTTCCTGCCGCGGCACCTGATGCACGTCTTCGGAGGCGAGTGATGACCACGATCGCCGCCCCCCGCACCCGCGGCGCCGGGCCGGGCCGCCGGACCTCGCGCGGCAACTGGGAGCTGTACGGCTGGGTCTTCATGCGCGCGTCCGGCGTCGTGCTGCTCGTGCTGATCTTCGGCCACCTGTTCGTGAACCTGGTCGCCGGCGAGGGCATCTCCGCCATCGACTTCGGGTTCGTCGCCGGCAAGTGGGCGTCCCCGTTCTGGCAGATCTGGGACCTGCTGATGCTGTGGCTCGCGATGATCCACGGCACCAACGGCGTCCGGACGATCATCAACGACTACGCCGAGCGCGACGGCACCCGCCTCGTGCTCAAGCTCGCGCTGTACACGGCGTTCACCGTCGTCGTGGTGCTCGGCACGCTGGTGATCTTCACCTTCGACCCGTGCCCCGCGAACAGCCCGGCGGACCTGCTGCCGTCGTTCTGCACCGCCTGACGCCCTCATCTCGCACCCCCGCTTTCGCTTGGAGGCATCGACCCCGATGCAGACCCACCAGTTCGACGTCGTGATCGTCGGCGCCGGCGGCGCCGGGATGCGCGCCGCCCTCGAGTCGTCCGCCCGCACCCGCACGGCGGTCATCTCGAAGCTGTACCCGACCCGCTCGCACACCGGCGCGGCCCAGGGCGGCATGTGCGCCGCGCTCGGCAACGTCGAGGACGACAACCCCGAGTGGCACACCTTCGACACCGTGAAGGGCGGCGACTACCTGGTCGACCAGGACGCCGCCACGATCATGGCCAACGAGGCCATCGACGCGGTGCTCGACCTGGAGCGCATGGGCCTGCCGTTCAACCGCACGCCGGAGGGCCGGATCGACCAGCGCCGGTTCGGCGGCCACACCCGCAACCACGGCGAGGCCGCCGTGCGCCGGGCCTGCTACGCCGCGGACCGCACCGGGCACATGATCCTGCAGACGCTCTACCAGCAGTGCGTCAAGAACGAGGTCGCGTTCTTCAACGAGTTCTACGTGCTCGACCTGATCCTCACGCACGACCTCACCGGCCGCGAGGTGCCCGAGGGCGAGGACGTCGCGGTCTCGGGCGTCGTCGCGTACGAGCTGTCGACCGGCGAGATCCACGTGTTCCGCGCCAAGTCCGTGGTCCTCGCGACCGGCGGCGCCGGCAAGATCTACAAGACCACCTCGAACGCGCACACCCTCACCGGCGACGGCATGGCCCTGGCCTACCGCCGCGGGCTGCCGCTGGAGGACATGGAGTTCTTCCAGTTCCACCCGACCGGCCTGGCCGGGCTCGGCATCCTGCTCTCCGAGGCGGCGCGCGGCGAGGGCGGCATCCTCCGCAACGCCGACGGCGAGCGGTTCATGGAGCGGTACGCCCCCACCATCAAGGACCTCGCGCCGCGCGACATCGTCGCCCGGTCGATGGCCAACGAGGTGCGCGAGGGCCGCGGCGCCGGGCCGAACAAGGACTACGTCCTGCTCGACCTGACCCACCTCGACCCCGCGCACATCGACGCGAAGCTCCCGGACATCACCGAGTTCGCGCGGACCTACCTCGGCATCGAGCCCTACACGGAGCCCGTGCCGGTGTACCCGACCGCGCACTACGCGATGGGCGGCGTGCCGACCAACGTCGAGGGCGAGGTCCTCCGCGACACCACGCACGTCGTGAAGGGCCTGTACGCGGCCGGCGAGGTCGCCTGCGTGTCCGTGCACGGCTCGAACCGGCTCGGCACCAACTCGCTGCTCGACATCAACGTGTTCGGCAAGCGCGCCGGCATCTCGGCGGCCGAGTACGCCGCCGGGGCGCCGTGGGTGGACCTGCCCGCCGACCCGGCCGACGCGGTCGTGGCCCAGCTCGAGGACATGCGGAACCGCCCCCAGGGCGAGCGCGTCTCCGACGTCCGCCGCGAGCTGCAGCAGACCATGGACACCAACGCGCAGGTGTTCCGCACCGCCGAGTCGCTGCGCCAGGCGTTCCAGGACATCCAGGTGCTCCAGGAGCGCTACACGCGGGTGTCCGTCCAGGACAAGGGCCGGATGTTCAACACCGACCTCATCGAGGCGATCGAGCTGGGCTTCCTGCTCGACATCGCCGAGACCGTCGTCGTCGGGGCGCTCAACCGGCGCGAGTCCCGCGGTGGGCACTTCCGCGAGGACTACCCGAAGCGCGACGACGCCGGCTTCATGGAGCACACCATGGCCTACCGCCGGCAGCCCGGCGTGCCGGTCGACTCCCCCGCGCTCTCCGCGCCGAAGGGCGAGGAGGTCCCGCCGCCGGGGCCCGGCCGCCCGGTCGTGCTCCTGGGCACCAAGCCCGTCGTGACCACCGTGTACCAGCCGATGGAGCGGAAGTACTGATGACTGCTGTCGCAGAGCGCTCGGCCGCCGCCGAGCCCAAGGCCGGCGAGATCCCGTCGTTCGAGGTCACGCTCAAGATCCGCCGCTACACCCCCGAGACGCACGGCGACGAGGCGTACTGGGAGGAGCACACGGTCACCGCCCACGGCACCGACCGGCTGCTCGACGCGCTGCACAAGATCAAGTGGGAGTCCGACGGCTCGCTGACGTTCCGGCGGTCCTGCGCCCACGGCGTCTGCGGCTCCGACGCCATGCGGATCAACGGCCGCAACCGGCTCGCGTGCAAGGCCCTGCTCAAGGACCTCAACCCGGACAAGCCGATCACCGTCGAGCCCATCAAGGGCCTGCCCGTGATCAAGGACCTCGTGGTCGACATGGAGCCGTTCTTCGCCTCCTACCGCGAGATCATGCCGTTCCTCATCACCACCGGCACCGAGCCCTCTCGCGAGCGGCTCCAGTCCCCCGAGCAGCGCGCCCGGTTCGACGACACCACCAAGTGCATCCTGTGCGCGGCGTGCACGTCGTCCTGCCCGGTGTTCTGGACCGACGGCCAGTACTTCGGCCCGGCCGCGATCGTGAACGCGCACCGGTTCATCTTCGACAGCCGCGACGAGGGCGGCGCGCAGCGCCTGGAGATCCTCAACGACAAGGAGGGCGTCTGGCGCTGCCGGACCACCTTCAACTGCACCGAGGCCTGCCCGCGTGGCATCGAGGTCACCAAGGCGATCCAGGAGGTCAAGCGCGCGATGATCACCCGCGCGTTCTGACCCTCGGCACCGCGACGGCCCGGTCCCCCTGCACGGGGGGACCGGGCCGTTCCCGTCCCCGGGCCGGGACCGTGACCGGGCGCCCGGGTGCCCGTCCCCCGTGCCCGGACGCCCGGTGCCCGTCCCCCGTGCCCGGCTGCGGCCCCGGGGTGCCCTTTTGACAGTGGAACGTTGTGACGGACACGCCGTCGGCGTGTCCGTCACGACCTTCCACCGTCGCGGCGGGTTCCGAGCCGCACGGCGAGCGAGACCCCGGACAGCAGCAGGACGACGTAGCCGATGCCCACAGGGCCACGACGCCGACGGCGCCCCCGAGCACCGCGCCCCAGCCGCCGGCGAGGGCGTAGCCGACGCCGGCGCCTCCGCCGACGACGACGAGCACCGCCGTGACGGTGAGGGCGATCTCGACGAGCCCGTCGAGCAGGCCGCGCGCGAGGTCGCGCCCGACGTCGCCCGGCCGTCCCCCGGCGCGCGGGCCACCCGTGTCTCTCACGTGCCGAGGCTAGGCGCTGGCAGGCCGGCGCCCGACCTCCTCGCACTGCGCGGCGGGAGCCGTGCGCCACAGCGCGGACCCGCGCCGCGCCAGGGCACGCTCCCGCGCGGCCCGGGCACGCCCCTGCCAGCGGGCGCGTGCGGTCGGGGTGGCGAGGTCGACCGATGTCGCGCACAGGACCTCGAGGCCCAGCGCCTGCAGCCGCTCCTGCCGCCGGGCGTCCGCGCTGCGGCGGTCGGCCGCGCTGTGCACCGCGCCGTCGTACTCAGCGACGACGCCGCTGGACTCGTCGAGGAGGTCGACCCGCGCGACGAACCGGCCGTCCGCGTCGAGGACGACCGGGTTGCAGCGTGGCACCGGCAGGTCCGCCGCGAGCCAGATGAGCCGCATCCGCGACTCCTGCGGCGACTCGACGCCGTCGGCCGACGCGGCGAGCGCACGACGTGCCTCCGCGCTCCCTCGCCACCGCGGCCGCTCGCGGATCAGCTCGGCCAGATCGCCCGGCCGGACCAGCCCCAGCGCGCGCATCCGGTCCAGCCCCACGACGGCATCGGGATGTCGGCCGAACCGGGCCAGGTCGAATGCCGACCGCAGCGGGCTCGTGACCCAGAGCCCCGACATCCGCACGCGCTCCTCGGGCAGCACCCGGCTGCGGACCAGTCGACGCCCCGGTCCCGCGCGGAGCCGGACCTCCGGGGGCGCCAGGAGCAGCACCGGAAGCAGCTCGCCTGCCCGGCCGTGGACGGGCCGGCCGTCCAGGACCGGGGGCTCCTGACGGTCGCGTCGTGGGGCGGCCCCGCGCCGGGCCGCCGGCGTCGGTCGCTCGCCGCCGGCGGCGAGGCGGGCCTGCTCGTGCAGCCGCACCGCCGCCCAGCCGCCCAGGGTCACGTCCGGATGCACCGCCGCCATGGCCACGGCCGTGCGCACGTCGGGGTCGAGGGGGTCGGCGCCGCGCACCACCCGGACCCCGCGGGCCGCGGGCACGTAGCCGGCTCGCAGCGCGGGCAGCACCTCCGCCCGCCGGGCCTCGCGCCAGGAGAGCACCGCGGGGAGGCCGGTGTCGGGCGCGATGTCGGGCTGCATGCCCCCACCGTCCCGCGCCTAGGCGCGTGCTCGCTCGATTCGCGCCGCCCCCTGGGGACCGACCCCGGCGTGTCGCGGCCAGCCCCGGCACGCCCGCGAGTCCGGCGGCCCACCAGCCCGCGAGCCCGCCATCTCGGGAGGTGGGGGTCAGGCGGGGATGTCGTCCGTCGCGGTGGGCTCGGGCGCGGGCGGGTCCGCCGTCCAGGCGGCGGCCAGGAGGACGATGCGGGCGATCAGGTTGATCCAGATCAGCAGCGTCACGATCACCGCGAACGACGCCAGGATCGCGTTCCGGTCGGCGGAGCCTG
Organism: Cellulomonas sp. EB106-03-03-XG116; assembly: GCF_058792015.1. NCBI lineage: Bacteria > Bacillati > Actinomycetota > Actinomycetes > Micrococcales > Cellulomonadaceae > Cellulomonas > Cellulomonas sp. EB106-03-03-XG116. The sequence continues at coordinate 2,725 of NZ_JBYTEP010000076.1, read as the reverse complement.
CGACGACCGAGGTGCCCAGCACCCGCACGACCCCGAGCCCGACCGCGGCCACGAGCATCCCCTGCCGGAGGTCCGGCCACGCGGGGTGCTGCGCCGCGAGGACCCGCACGATCAGCACGAACGTCCCGGCGTCGACGACGAACGCCACGAGGATGCCCGCGCCGCGCAGCACGAGCGAGCCGACCGTCGACCCGTCGAGCCCGAGCGCGCTGAGCGCCCAGTCGGCGGCGGTGGTGGTCGCGATGCTGAGCAGCGCGGAGACGAGGATGGCCAGGCCGATGCCGGCGAACCCGCCGAGCTCGCGCAGCTTGCCGGTGACGGCGTTGCCGCCCGCGCTCTCGGCCGCGAACATCGCCCGGACCGCCGTGCGCAGGGCCGCCATCGCGGAGATCGCGCTGACCAGCAGCACCACGAACGCGACCAGCCCGGCGACGCCCACGCCGGTGCTCAGCTGGAGCGAGTCCGGGTCGATCACGCCCGTCTCGTCGTCGCTGCTGGTCATCACCAGCCCCGGCAGGTTGGCGTCGATCGTGTCCAGGACCGTCTGCCGCAGCGCCTCGTTGTTGCCGAGCACGGCCATGAACACCGAGTAGCCGATGGTGAGCCCGGCGAACACGGAGAAGATCGTGGCGTAGGCGATGCCGCCGGTCAGGACGCCGCCGCCCGCCTCGCCGAACCGGGCGTTCGCCCGCGCGGCCCGGGTGCGCTGCCACCAGGCGAGCACGGCCTTGCCGCGGGCGACCAGCCCGGCGAACCCGCCCGGGTACACCCGGGCCCCGACGTCGTGCCGGTTGCCGGCGGCGACGTCCTCCGCGCTCGCGGCGGCGGCGTGCGCCCGCCCGGCGCCCTGCGGTTCGGCCGGGACTCCCATGCCGACGACCCTAGGGACCGCGCGGCGGCTCGGCATCCCGAGCGGGGGCGTCGCCGCCGGTCAGCGCCCCGCGGGCGCCGCGGACCCGGGCGGCGGCCGGCGCAGCGACGCGGCCGGCGCACCGGGCGTCAGCCCCCGAGCGGGAACGCCCCGATCGTCCGCCACATCCCGTCGTCCCCGTGCTCGTACACGTGGATCTCGGCGACGTCGAACCGCGCCTCGAAGTCGGCCATGTCCGCGAACGCGCGGTCCAGGGCGTCGTCCGGCACCTCGTGCGCGATGGTGACGTGCGGGTGGTAGTGGAACCGCAGCTCCTGGTCGAGCACCCCCGACCGGACGGCGACCTCGAGCAGCTCGCACGACGCGATCCCCTCGACCACCTGGACGAACACCACCGGCGAGACCGGCCGGAAGGTCGCGGTCCCCCGCAGGTGCACGGTGAACGGCGCGTGCGCCGCCGCGACCGCGCGCAGGTGCTCCTCCGCGTCCGGCAGCGCGGCCGTCGGGAGGACGGTCGGGCCGAGCAGGGTGATGTGCGGCCGGATCAGGTCGGCGGCGGGGTCGCCGACGCGGGCGCGCGCCGCCTGGAGCTCGCCGGCGTACGGCTCCGGGACGGAGACCGCGACGCCGATGCGGAGCTCGTCGGCGAACGGCCCGGTGGGGTTCATGCGGTCCGGCGGCGGGGCAGCAGACCGAACCGGTCCGCGACCCGGTCGAGCGTGCCGCGCGCGATGGCCCGGGCCCGCTCGGCACCGTCCTCGAGCACCGCGTCCAGCGAGGCCGGGTCGGCCAGGTAGCCGTTCACGCGCTCCTGGAACGGGGCGAGGAACTCGACGACCACGTCCGCCAGGTCGACCTTGAGGTGGCCGTAGCCCTTGCCCTCGTAGTCGGCGACGATCGACTCCACCTCGCGGCCGGTCAGCGCCGAGTAGATCGTCAGCAGGTTGGCGATGCCGGGCTGGTTCTCCCGGTCGAACCGGATCTCGGAGCCGGTGTCGGTGACCGCCGACCGGATCCGCTTGGCGACGGTCTTCGGCGGGTCGAGCAGCTCGATGATGCCGTTCGGGCTCGACGCCGACTTGCTCATCTTCGCCGTCGGGTCCTGCAGGTCGTAGATCTTGGCGGTGGCCTTGACGATGTGCGCGTCCGGCACGACCGCGGTGCCGTCGCCGAACCGCTTGTTCAGCCGCTCGGCCAGGTCGCGGGTCAGCTCGAGGTGCTGGCGCTGGTCCTCGCCGACCGGCACGAGCGCCGTGTCGTACAGCAGGATGTCCGCCGCCATGAGGATCGGGTAGGTGAACAGCCCGACCGTGGTGCCCTCGGCGCCGTGCTTGGCCGACTTGTCCTTGAACTGCGTCATCCGGCCGGCCTCGCCGAAGCCGGTCTGGCAGGACAGCAGCCAGGCCAGCTCGGCGTGCTCCGCGACGTGCGACTGCACGAACAGGATGGAGCGCTCCGGGTCCACGCCCGCGGCGAGGTACTGCGCCGCGGTGCGCCGGGTGCGCTCGCGCAGCGCCGCCGGGTCGGGCGCCACCGTCAGCGCGTGCAGGTCCACGACGCAGTACAGCGCGTCGTAGGACTCCTGCAGCGCGACCCACTGGGTCAGCGCGCCGAGGTAGTTGCCGAGGTGGAGGGAGTCGGAGGTGGGCTGCATCCCGGAGAAGATGCGAGGGGAGCCGGAGGCCATGGGTCCATTCTGACGGTCGGGGGCGGGTGGCCCGTGCAGGAGGGGGCGGGACGGGTGCGCCGGGTCAGGTGGCCTCGTCGTCGAACGGGGCCGGCGCGCCGGGCGGCAGCGGGGTCGTCGACGGGGCGGCGCGCGCGGCGTGCGCGGCCGCGCCGGCACCACCGGCC